>JAPLRW010000020.1 GCA_026398935.1 Methylococcales bacterium | reverse complement strand
AGTCAGTTGGGTACCGTTTAATTTTTGATCTGCGCTTCTTACTGCTCATTGGTTAAATGTTCAGTATTTTATCCCATTGCCATCCTTGACACTTTTAAAACACGCACTTAATATAGCGGGAAGGGGGCGTTTGCAAGTATTGGTTGGCCACCAGTGTGGTCGTTATACCGGTACGCTCCGCCACCCGAAACAAAATATCTTTGATCGCTTTAGGGCAACCATCCGCATCAACCCATATTTGCATCGCTTACACCTCCATTCAATTAAGCAAAATTTAAACCTTACCGCGCAATAGACGCATTGCCATCGTCACTTTCTATTTGAGACCCTACAGCATGTTGGTTACAATAGCCGATGCGCTATGCATTGTGCAATGTATAGCTTTCAAACACCCATGCCCGATAACGAAGGAGATCAACGATGACCTTGTGCCCTTGTGGTTCCACGCTAGACCTTTCTGAATGCTGCGGCCCTATCATTGATGGCAAACCCGCGCCCACTGCCGAAGCCTTAATGCGCTCGCGGTACACCGCGTTTGTACAAAAAAAGCTGGATCATGTCGAGCGTACCCACGCCCCTGAGATTCGAGATGATTTTAACCGGGCTGAAATGGAGCGGCTGTCCGAAGAATGTGAATGGCGCAGCCTGGAGATTCGCAGTGCTACCGAATCCGGTGATACCGCAGAGGTTGAGTTTGCGATACGTTTTCGCCGCGATCAGCAAGAGATGATTCAAACTGAATTAGCCAGTTTTCGCCGCGAAGATGGGCAATGGCTCTATGTCAGTGGCGACATAAATCCACAACCGCCGCAACGTCATGTAACCAGAGTAGGGCGAAACGATCCCTGTCCTTGTGGCTCGGGCAAAAAAGCTAAAAAGTGCTGCGGCACGACCACTGTTCTGGATTAATACATGGCGCACCATTTTGAGTGTACCGCCTGCGGTAAATGCTGCTATGGACAAGTGCCGCTGACGATCAGCGATGCTTTTTCCCATGCAGCACGTTTTCCGCTGGCCTTAGTCTGGACGCCGTTACGACAAGGCAGTAAGGACTATGCGATGGTCGCTCATCTGGGTACAACGGTCAGACTGGCTAACCGTAAAGAATTGGCGGTACTGATTGTTCCAACGGCCTATATTCCCCCAGCTTTTCCCTGTCCAGCGTTGAATGCAGATAATCTGTGTAGCATTCATAGCAACAAGCCATTACGCTGCCGCACCATGCCTTTTTATCCTTATCGGGACGAACAGTTTCAAGCGGAACTGTTGACGCCCCGCGAAGGATGGACATGCGACACCTCAGAGTCTGCCCCGGTCGTCTTTCACGATAAAAAAATCGTCTTTCGCGAAGATTTTGATCAGGAACGCGACGCATTAGAGCAGCAACACCCATTAATCCAACGTTATGCGGATTATATGTTGAAGTACACGCCACAACTGCTAGACAGCCTCGCCAAAGCAACACTTAAAGCTAAAGCAGGGCAGGTAGTGACCAGCTTATCTTCTTTTCTGACCGCTACCCGAAACCCTGACGCCAAACAAATCGCACAACAACAATTGCCAGTGTTGAGGCTGCGCTGGCTAATTTTCACCGCAATTACACGCATTGGGCGAAAGAAATGGCTTATTTAACCACAGCCTAATTTTCCGCCTTCACTGCCATCAAAACCAGACATGCACCCCCGCAACAAAGCGTAGCTCATCCGCATTACTTCCGGTCATCTGTGCATGCTGTGCTAGCGCGCCAAAGCGACTCGCCCATTCGACACCAATATAGGGCGCTAATTCTCGTTTAATCTCATAGCGTAAACGCAAGCCCGCTTCAATGCTTGACAGACCGCTACTCACTTCCCGCGTATCGTCGCGGTGACTGTAAAAATTCGTTTCAATCCGAGGCTGCATGATGAGCTTTTGCGTTAGCAATAAATCGTATTCGGTTTCAAGGCGGAACGCGCCATGCCCTTGTTCATTCACATACGCCGTTGCCTCGACATAGACCCAATAAGGGGTTAAGCCTTGCACGCCAAATGCAACCCAGCCACGATCAGTGCCTTTACCGCTGTCATAGCGCACGCCCAATTGTGTATCCCAATACGGACTGATAGCATGTGCCCAGAGTAACTCATTGCGAGCGTCTTTAAACTGCCCCGCGTCAATTTCGCCTTCCGCTCTGATAAGCACACGATCATACGTCTTACCATACCAAGCTTGCCAGTCATAGGTCATTGCCGTGCCGCTACGCGTCGTGACACTTTCAAGTCGGTCAACCAATACCGAGCCCAGTTTCTCCTCATCCCCCATGGGGTCATGTTCAAGCGATCCAAACGCATAGCCATCTGAGTGAGCATGTGGATCACGGGCATCCAATGGCGCTGAACCACTCTGCATATCCATCACGTCGCTGCTACCATGCTCCATAGTATGCGCGGCGTTATGCGTTGTATCGTTCATCTTACTGTGATCCATACTTGGCATAACATCATGATTCATCTTGCTGTGATCCATGCCCGACATAGCACCATGATTCATTTTGCTATGATCCATACCCGACATAGCGCCATGATTCATTTTGCTATGATCCATGCTCGGCATATCACCCATGTCCATAACTGGCGTTTCTGCAACAGGCATGCGTTTTTTATCGCGCGTATTATCGCTCTCTTGCTGCTTTTTATGGTCAACATTTATCGGCATGTCTTGCGCCCAAGACAAGGAAACGTTCAGCGCAACCAAAGCCGTCATTAAACAGCTTCGACGGCTTATTTTTACGCGAACGCCTGCTATTCGATGGTTTTTGTGTAATTTTTTCAGCATCAGGCTACAACCACTTCACGCATCATACCCGCATGCATGTGTAAGAATAAATGGCAATGCCACGCCCAGCGACCCACGGCATCGGCAGTCACCAAGTAAGTCACCCGTTGCGCAGGTTGCACATTGATAACGTGCTTACGCACTTGAAAATGCCCATCAGGGCTTTCCAATTCACTCCACATACCATGCAAATGCATAGGATGCGTCATCATCGTATCATTCACTACAATAATACGGACTCGCTCGCCGTAACGAAAATGCACGGGTGTAGACTTGCCAAATTCAAGCCCATCCAGAGACCAGCTATACCGTTCCATATTACCCGTGATATGGATCTCTATGTCACGCTCCGGTTTCCTCGTGTCCAATGATCCGCCGATGGTGTGTAAATCAGCATACGTCAGTACGCGACGACCATTGTCTCTAAGACCGATACCCGGATCGTCTAAATTAGTACGCGGCGTATCCACCCGCATATCGACACTGGCACCATACTCAGTTTTAGCGTGGTGCGCGCGTACTGCAGGTGTATTACTCATAACATGACTGCTGTGCTCCATTACCCTGCCAGTATGCTCCATGCCCGTCATTTCAGCAGCGCCCATGTTACCCATCATATCCAGCATGCTGAGCGGTTCGGGCTTGTCCAATACAGGTACGGCGGCACTCATGCCCGCGTGTGTTGCCAATGTGCCGCGAGCATAACCCGTGCGATCCATCGATTGCGCAAAAAGCGTGTAAGCATCGGCACTGGGCGTAACCAGTACATCATAGGTTTCGGCGACACCGATACGAATTTCATCAACCGTGACAGGTTCAACATTTTGGCCGTCAGCTTGCACGACCGTCATCTTCAATCCGGGGATACGCACATCGAAAAAGGTCATTGAAGCTGAATTAATGAAACGCAAGCGGATAGTTTCACCGGGTTTAAAGAGCCCCGTCCAATTGCTAGCGGCTGCTAAGCCATTCATTAAATAGGTGTAGGTATAGGCGGAAATATCCGATAAATCCGTCGGATTCATACGCATCTCGTTCCACATTTTGCGTTTACTGACCGCGGTGCTGACATCCTCATTGATAACATCACGCATAAAATCCAGCGCGGTTGGCTGATTAAAATTGTAATAATCGCTTTGTGTTTTAAGCTTCGCGAAAATGCGCATCGGGTCTTCATCCGTCCAATCGGATAACTGCACCACAAAATCCCGATCTGCCTGAATAGGATCGGCTCCTATGGGATCAATAATAATCGCACCGTAAACCCCAGTTTGCTCCTGCATACCCGAATGCGAGTGATACCAGTAAGTGCCTGATTGTTGCACTTTAAAGCGATAGGTAAAGGTTTCACCGGGTGCGATACCATCAAAACTGACGCCGGGAACGCCGTCCATTTGATACGGTAGAATCATACCGTGCCAATGAATGGAGGTTTCACATTCAAGGTGATTCGTTACCCGCAACGTTACGGTATCGCCTTCTCGCCAGCGCAAGATTGGCCCTGGAATAGCGCCATTAACTGTGGTCGCTATGCGTGGCGTACCCGTAAAATTAACCGGTGTTTCTGCAATAGTGAGCATAAATTCAGTACCAACCAGCTCTTCTGTCGCGGGTATTAAGCTGGCTTGAGCCGTTTTGAGCCAAGGCGAGAGACTTAAAGCAGCCAATGCCTGAATGAAGCGCCTACGGGAGAGGGCAGGCAATATAAAAGCGGCTTGCGTCATTGATTTCATGTTTTAAGAAGAGACTGATGGGGCGTGAAATAACCTGAGTTTAGGGAAATGCTGTAAGTGATTCAACCTATATATAAATCGGTTGCTTTATAGAATAATCCACACCTTGGCTGAAAATAAAACACGGCGTGGGGCGTGCGTCACTGCCGATCATAAACAAAAGTACGGTAGCCATTAAATCACGTCAGCTCATT
>JAPLRW010000092.1 GCA_026398935.1 Methylococcales bacterium | reverse complement strand
AATACCCAAGTGACGGTTAGTGGCGGTTTGCACTTGGAAGGTTGGGCTTGGGATTCTCTGGAGGCGAAAACCAGCCAAAAAATCATCGTTTATGAAGCAGGTCAATGGATTACAGAAGGCATCGCCAATCAGTATTCTCCAGAGCTTGAGGCCTTGGGAATTACTGATGTGATGCATGGCTTTAAGGTGTTATTACCCTTTGAGCTGGCTGATGGCAAAGCGCATAAACTTGAGGTTGTTACCGCTGACGGTAAGGCACTTTATGGCAGCCCCGTTACGGTTGTTGTACCTGCGACATCGTTAAAAGATTGGGCAGACGCACTAACGTTACCGACACCTGATCAAGCATTTTTGCAGGCAGTGATGGAGCGCTATGATTGGCATGTGCCTTTGTCTACCCACTTTTCTTGTTATCGTGAGTGGTCTGAACGCTTTGCCAACCCAACAAAGTGTACCTTTACAACCCAAATTGAGTACGCTGATTCCAAAACATCTATATTGGTTTGTATTACCGGCGCGGTTAATCTGGAAATAACACTCGCCAGTCTGGTTAAGCAATCACATCACCATTGGCTGGCTTTGGTTTGCAGTGAAGATACGTTAACGCTTGATAAAAGAATTAAATCTATAAAGCCATCAAAGTGGCATAAGCAGTTGCAAACAGCTATTGGGTCAGCTTCGGGGATTGTCAGTTTTGTAATGGCCGGTGATACGTTGGCAGTAGATGCCTTAGCCGCCTTAGCTGAGGTATTTAATAACCCGTGTGTGCAAATTGCTTATACGGATTGCGATCAGGTTTCTGATGAGACAGGCAACTCAATACCTTGGTTTAAACCCAATTGGGATCCGGATTTGTTTTTGGCAGCGACGCCACTGCATTATTTATTTGCGACACGGCCCCAGCATTTAGCGGTTAACCACCCGTATTTATCGCAACTAGAAGCCTGGCCTTGGTTGGCTGTACAAGCGGTAGGGGATGATTCGCAGGCTATTTATCATATTCCTCGGGTTCTCTATCATCGCCGTAAAGGCGCTTTAGCACCTGTGCATTTACAAGCTCAGCAACTCTGCGACCCAACACTGGCCCCCGCGTTAACGCGTGTGCTATCAATAACCGGCGAACAAGAACTACTTTGGCCTGACCCTTCTGACTGGCCAACTGTTAGTTTAATTATTCCTACCCGCGATCATGTGGATTTACTTAAATCATGTATTGATAGTTTGCTTAAAACCGACTACCCGGCCATGGATATTATCGTCATTGACAATGATAGTGCCGAGGAAGAGGCGCTTGCCTATCTAGCAGGGCTTAAGCAAAAAAATATTCAGGTTCTAAAATATCCGGGGCCGTTTAATTTTTCAAAAATTAACAATCATGCTGTGCAGCAAGCCAAGGGACGTATTATTGGCTTAATCAATAACGATATTGAAGCGACTAATCCCGATTGGCTTAAAGCAATGGTGCGCCAGCTTTTACGACCTAATGTGGGTGCGGTTGGTGCAAAGTTATTATGGCCCAATGGTATGGTGCAACATGCCGGCGTTGTGCTGGGGCTTCATGGTTTGGCAGGCCATACCGGCAACGATTGGTATAAGGATGATGCCGGTTATTTTGGGTATAATCAAATCACGCGTAGTGTCAGCGCGGTTACTGCGGCTTGTTTGTTATGTTACCGAGACGATTATTGGGAGGTAGGCGGTTTGGATGAAAACGATTTCCCCGTTAACTTTAATGATGTTGATTTTTGCTTAAAGCTAAGAAAAATGGGTAAGCGTATCGTTTGGACACCAGAAGCTCAGTTACTGCATGCGGAATCGGCCAGTCGCGGGGCAGATAGAACCCCAGATCGTCGTGGCAGAGTGGTTCGAGAGCAAAACCGGTTAATGCAAAAATGGCATGAATGGATTATTAACGACCCTTATTACAACCCAAATTTAAATCTTGATGCCTACAGCTATGCAGGATTAGCGATTCCTCCTCGACTTAGAACACCTTAAAAATAGATGGTGTTAAGCGAGTACTTTGTTATTAACCCCCTTTTAGATTTCTTAAATACAATAATCATAGCCCATGAAAATACTATTTATACATCAAAACTTTCCAGCCCAATTCAGTCATCTTGCCAAGCACTTGGTTAAAGCGGGCGGCCATGAATTATTGGCACTTAAACAACCACCCAGCACCACGTTTGAGGGTGTGGGTGTGGCTGCTTATAAATTTTTGCATCAATCAGAGGCCAATACGCATCCTTTGTTAAAAGAAATGGAAGCAAAAGTATTGCGCGGAGAAGCGGTTGCCGAGGCGGCAAGGCGACTAAAAGCAAAAGGTTATACGCCGGATGTGATAGTGGCTCACCCGGGTTGGGGAGAGGTTTTGTTTATTAAAGATGTCTGGCCTGAAGCCAAACTCATCTGTTATTTTGAGTATTATTACAATGCAATAGGGCAGGATTTTGATTTTGACTCTGAGTTTCCTGCGGCTACTTTAGAGGGTTTATCGCGGTTACGTTTAAAAAACGTTACCATGCAGCAAGCGCTTGAAGTCGCTGATGCGGGTTGGGCACCCACAAAATGGCAACAAAGTACTTATCCAAAATGGACTCATAAAAAAATTGATATTATCCATGAGGGGGTTGATACGGATTACTTTAAACCCGATCCTAAAGCCAGTTTCACTATTGCCAATAAAAATATCACGCTAACGTGTGATGATGAGGTCATTACTTTTGCCGCAAGAGCATTAGAGCCCGTTCGTGGTTTTCATGTGTTTATGCGAGCTTTACCCGAATTAATGGCTCAGCGACCTAATGCGCATGTGGTTATTATGGGTCACGAAAAAGCGTCTTACGGACCAGAACCTGAAGATAACAGCAGTTGGTTGGATAAAATGTTGGCAGAAGTGGGTGCAGAGATAGATCCCAGTCGCGTTCATGTTGTCGGGTTTTTATCTAAAGATTTATATCGCTCGGTATTACAGGTCTCTAAAGTTCATGTGTATTTAACGTATCCTTTTATATTGTCTTGGTCTTTATTGGAAGCCATGGCCATAGGTGTTCCGATTGCAGCATCAAACACCGCACCCATTAAAGAATTTATTAAAGACGGAAAAACCGGTTTGTTGTTTGATTTTTTTGACACCCATGATCTTATCAAGACAGT
>JAPLRW010000261.1 GCA_026398935.1 Methylococcales bacterium | reverse complement strand
GATCTTTTTGCGATAGAAGCAAAAAGAAACAGTTTCGCCGTAACATCGTCCAAAGCTATCTTATTCGATCGTATTGAAGATTTAAAAGCAGCTTTTGATCAAGGGGAGTTAGATATGATCATTGCCCCGCCTTTGTTAATTACCAAGTATTTTAAACGAGAAGAGTTAGGTGATGGTTTTGTAGGAGTACTTGAAGGTAAAAAACCAGACAATTTACTTTTAATTACGCGCATCGATAAAAATATTAATCGAATTAAAGATTTGCGCGGCAAACGCCTAGTGATGAATGATAACGATGAATTGGCCGAGGTTTTTATTGATACCCTAGTGCTAACGGAGCTAAAACTAAGTTATAAAAATATTGGTTTATCTATTCAACACCAAAATAAATCCAATCGTAGTGTCTTGGATGTTTTTTTTGATAAAGCAGATGTAGCAATAGTTTATGGCAGCTCCTATGACGTTATGGCTGAGTTAAATCCAAGCTTAAAAAACACGCTTAAAGTACTGGCTGAATATCCGATGAAAAGTAAAAATTTCAGCTATTTTCGCCATGATTACCCATTAATAATGGAAGTAAACGCTGTCGCAATGTTGTTTAACAATAGCCCTCGAGGGAAACAAATTTTAGAGGTTTTTAAAACCGCAGAAATTGACTATTGTAAAGTCAACGAACTAGATATTTTTGATAAATATTATAAGGATTATTTGCACCTTAAACAGCTTGCAAAAAAGCGAAAATGAATGTGATAGCAGTTCCGCCGGATGTTAAACGGATCAAGTTATTGCTAATGTGATAATTGGAATGTGGCCTTGTTTGCGCCACTCGTTTTAGAGGATTGCATCGGCAAGTACTCGTGCGCAACCCCTACGTTTACCTTAAAACCAGCGCCTCCCTGAGCCGGTTTTTTTTATGTGGTTGATTATACCCTTGAATCCGACGCGGTAAGTAAACCGCTCTTTTTCCTCGTACTAAAAATAACGCCCGTTAAGCAGGAAATGCGCAAAGATACTGCCCGCATACCCGAGTGCAATAACAGGTGTCCATCTTAAATGACTGGTAAACGTATAAACGCCTTTCGCCTGCCCCATTAAACCCACTCCTGCCGCCGAACCTACGGCTAATAGACTCCCGCCCACGCCAGCCGTTAAAGTCACTAACAACCATTGGCCTTGAGAAATATCCGGTGCCATCGTCAGTACCGCTAACATAATCGTACCGTTATCGACAAACGCGGAAGCGATACCCACTAAAATATTGGCAATGGTAGGATCAATAGTGCCATATAAGTAACTGGAGGTTAGGCCTAAGTAGCCGATAAAACTTAAGCCACCCACACTGACCATGACACCATAGAAAAACAGTAAGGTATCCCACTCTAGGTTAGCCACTTTCTGAAACACATCAAAAGACTGGTCGACTTCCTTTCTATTTAATTTTGCCAACGCTTCTGGATTATTCATGTATTTCATCGGTGCAAAATGGTCAATTTTAACGTCAATGGCATTTTGAACGGCTAAGGCTTGCTGAGGATCGGTAGTTTTTTGCATATAATAACTAAAAAAACTTAAATACGTTAAGCCCAGCATCATGCCCGCTGCGGGTGGTAAACTCAGAAAATTCTCAAAGCAGGTTGCCGTAATAACGGTTAATGCAAATAAAACAATAATAACCACACCGCCGCGCTTCATTGCTTGCGGCTCCAACAGCGCGGGCGGTCTTTCTTTTGGAATAAAGAAATGCATCACCGCCGCAGGAAGGGCAAAATTAACCACCGCAGGAATAAACAGTGAAAAGAAATCTGCAAAGGGTACTACGCCTTTTTGCCACACCAACAGCGTCGTAATATCCCCAAAAGGACTGAACGAGCCACCCGCATTAGCCGCTACCACAACATTAATACACGCCAAACTTACGAAGCGCTGACTGCCTTTACCCATGGCTAAAATCACTGAACCCATGAGCAGTGCCGTCGTCAAATTATTGCACACAGAAGAAATGAAGAACGACTGGAAACCGGTAATCCAAAACAATTGCCGATAGCTGAAATTTTTACTCAACAACCAAATACGCAAACTATCGAATACCCCACGATCTTCCATGGCATTCAGATAGGTCATAGAAACCATAATGAATAAAAACAGCTCTATATAACCGACTAGCGTGGCACGAAACGCCGTACCGACTTGCTCACTCATACCATTATTGGCATAAATAGCCGCAATAAACACCCAGATAAGACTAGCAGCGAACACCATCGGTTTAGATTTTCGTAAATCAGTGACCTCTTCGATCATGGCAAAAAAGTAAGCCAAGGCAAATAACATCAATGCCAAATATCCCGCCCAATGCCGGGTTAAATCCATAGCATGCCCTGAATTAACCGCCGCCACTGTCTCGTCAGCATAACTTAACACTGGTAAAAACAGTGCCAGTAATAGCAGCGTAACCTTAGAAGCAATCAAGCTACACGGTGATTGCACTAACGAAAAAAGGGCGCGTAACAATACGCCCTGTCGACTGGGCATAACAATGTAATTATCTTTACGCGGGGCAAAAGAAACCGATCCTACTGAAAAAAGCAGCGGGATTAAAACCAAAAAAAACACATTAAGATTCATGTAAGGCTCGCAATAAAATAAGAAAAGTAACGGACGAGAATCACAAAGAGTCATAGTCCCTTTAAATTCCCTCTATAGTAGCATCAGCCAAACCAATAATGCGTAGCATAGGGTAAATTTAATACAAGGAGGGACGCACAGATAAAGCAATTTTATACCACACTACAGATAACAGCCTTTTAAGACAGGTTATCTGTGTTGTTTCAATACCTAGACTTACTGTATAGCAAGTATATCTAACGGCTAAACATCATCTGCGTTAAGAGTTGCCAAATCAATAACAAAGCGATATTTTACATCGCTATTTACCATCCGCTCATAGGCTTGATTGATCTGCTGTATCGGGATGATTTCAATATCAGAGACAATAGAATGCTCGGCACAAAAATCCAACATTTCCTGTGTTTCTTTAATGCCGCCAATAAGCGAACCTGCAATTTGGCGACGCTTAAAAATCAGATTCCCAACGGCAGGTGATGGATGCGGCGTATCCGGCACACCAACCAGACATAAGGTACCATCACGTTTGAGTAATTCCGTAAAACTGTCCAGATTGTGGGGAGCCGCAACCGTATTCAGGATAAAATCAAAACTGCCGCAATGTTTTTGCATGGCGTTGCTATCACTGGAAATCACCACTTCATGCGCACCCAGCCGAATGGCATCCGCGCTTTTTCCTGCCGATTGCGTAAATAGCACCACTTCCGCACCCATGGCGCGCGCAAATTTAACGCCCATGTGCCCTAAGCCGCCTAGCCCAACAATACCGACTTTATCGCCCTTACCGACTTTCCAGTGCTTTAAGGGTGAATAAGTGGTAATGCCCGCACAGAGCAACGGCGCGGCGGCGGCAGGATCAAGCTTATCGGAAACATGCAGCACAAAATGTTGATCAACAACAACCTGCGCAGAATAGCCGCCATAAGTACTGCCGCCTGAAATTTTATCCGGTGCGTTATAAGTAAAAGTAGCCGCATTGCAAAACTGTTCCAGATTATCGGCGCAATCCTCACAGACACGGCAAGCATCAACCAAACAGCCAACCCCAACGCGATCACCCACATTAAAACCCGTCACCGTTGATCCTAATGCGGTTACATTACCAATAATTTCATGCCCTGGAACCATTGGGTAACTTGAATTGCCCCATTCATTACGGACTTGATGAACATCTGAATGGCAAACGCCACAAAATAGAATTTCAATCTGAATATCATTAGCACCAGGATCACGCCGTTCAAAACTAAACGGTACTAACGGCGAATGATTATTATGGGCGGCATAACCGTGCGTTTTTTGCATAAAATTCCCCTAGAAAGATTAAGTGACCATAACTGACGGTAAATCGTTAGCTAAACGTTCTCAGCCTCACACCGTTTTCCATTTAATATTACAACCGATACTGGGTATTTGCTCATCACTTATTGGCTTACCCGCCAGCAAATTATCCAGCGCATTACGTAATTCGGCTCCGGTTACCGGCACGTCATTTTTAGGCGTAGCGCCATCCAAACGCCCGCGATACACACAGGCTAACTCTGCATCAAATAGATAAATATCTGGCGTACACGCCGCTTGATAGGCTTTAGCCACGCTCTGGCTTTCATCATACAAATACGCTGCAAAAGGATTACCCCATGCAGCCATTAATTGCTGCATTTTATCCGGTGCATCTTCTACATATTGCTCGCTATCATTGGCACTGATTGCAATGCTACTGATACCTTGCGGGGCATATTGCTTGGCAATAGCGATTAACTGCTCTTTAACATGCACTACATACGGACAATGATTACAGATAAATAGCACCAGCGTACCTTGCTGACCGCGCAAGTCTTGCAAGGTTTTATGCATACCGGTAATGGTATCCGGTAAATCAAAAGCAGGTGCAACCGTGCCTAACGGCAACATCGTTGACTGTATTGCAGCCATAGCTATTTCCTTTTAAAAATAATTAAACCCGTCTGTATACCTAGTAAAGCAGGCATCGTTTACTTTTCGGAGAGACTGTTACTTAAATCGTTTTAAAAAAGTATGCCATACATTACCGTCCAAGCAACTTTTAAACAACATCCGCCAAATTGCCTTTACTTTCCAGCCACGCTTTACGATCCAATGAGCGTTTTTTAGCCAGTAATAAATCCAACTGCGCACGCGTCTCATCGCCCTCAAGAATAGTCAGCTGCACCAAGCGGCGCGTGTCTGGATTCATGGTGGTTTCGCGTAACTGGCTGGGATTCATTTCACCCAAGCCTTTAAAGCGTTGAATGTTAATCTGACCTTTAAGCTTATCGGCTTTGATACGCGCCAAGACCGCTTGGCGTTCTGACTCATCCAAGGCGTAAAACACACTTTTGCCGATATCGATACGGTACAGCGGCGGCATGGCGACAAACACATGTCCGGCGGCAACCAAAGCATGCAAATGTTGATAGAACAAGGCGCAAATCAAGGTGGCGATGTGATTTCCATCAGAATCCGCATCCGCTAGGATACAGATTTTACCGTAACGCAATGCGTCTAAATTAGTACACCCCGGCTCTATGCCTAATGCAACAGCAATATCATGTACCTCTTGTGAGCCCATCACTTGCTGCTGATCCACTTCCCAAGTATTAAGAATCTTACCGCGCAACGGCATAATCGCCTGAAACTCCCGATCTCTGGCTTGTTTAGCCGAGCCCCCCGCCGAATCCCCTTCCACCAAAAACAATTCGGTGCGCGTTAAATCCTGCGCAGAACAATCTGCGAGCTTGCCCGGTAAAGCGGGCCCAGCGGTGATGCGTTTACGAATAATGGCTTTACTGGATTTCAAGCGTTTCTGGGCGCTGGAAATAATAATTTCCGAAATTTTCTCGCCTTCCGAAGGATGTTGATTGAGCCATAAACTAAAGGCATCTTTAGCCACACCTGCAACAAAAGCCACGCATTCTCTGGAGCTTAAACGCTCTTTAGTTTGCCCGGAAAATTGCGGATCTTCCAGCTTTACCGACAGTACAAAATGGCAACTTTCCCAGACATCTTCCGGCGCCACTTTCACCCCGCGCGGTAACAAGCTCCGAATATCGCAAAACTCACGCATTGCTTCCGTTAACCCCGCGCGCAAGCCGTTTACATGCGTTCCACCCTGCGCCGTAGGCACCAAATTGACATAACTTTCAGCAATGGCTTCCGGTAAACTGTCATGCGTCCAGATAATCCCCCATTGTACGGCGGCATGTTTACTCTCCATTAGTCCCATAAACGGTGGCTCAGGGAAAAACTCAATCTCACCGATACGATCCAACAAGTATTCTTTTAATCCATCCTGATAACACCACGTCCACTCTTCCTCGGTTAATTCTGAGCTGAGGGTAATCATTAATCCAGGGCATAACACCGCTTTTGCACGCAACACATGCTTCAATTTACTGACAGAGACCTTATTGGAATCAAAATATTTCTCATTCGGCCAAAACCGAATGGATGTACCGGTATTATTTCTTCCCACACTGCCAGTTTCAATTAACTCGCTTTGCTTCTCTCCGTCAGCAAACTGCATAGCGTACACCTTACCGCCGCGCTTAATTTCAATATCCAATTGCTCGGATAAGGCATTTACTACCGAAACGCCGACGCCGTGTAAACCGCCTGAAAACTGGTAGTTTTTATTGGAAAATTTGCCACCCGCATGGAGTTGCGTCAAGATGACTTCAACACCAGTCATACCTTGTTCCGGGTGCATATCCACGGGCATGCCGCGACCATCATCGGTCACTAAAATAGACCCATCTTTAAATAACGTAACGGCAATGCGTTTAGCGTGACCCGCCATCGCTTCATCCACGCTGTTATCCACCACTTCTTGCACCAAATGATTAGGCCGAGTGGTATCCGTATACATCCCAGGACGTTTACGCACTGGCTCCAGACCGGTTAAAACTTCAATCGCCGCAGCGTTATACTCATTACTCATACTTGACACATCTTTCCATTTAATTTCAGTTATAATATTTTAGTGCTTAACACGGCTGGTCGGGTTATACATCGTGTGTCTTTAAAGATATACGCGGGAATGATACCCCCACCCCACATTATTTGAACATCCTATCATTGAAGCTATTTTTATTACATGTCACGCAAAAAAAATCCGCATCTTTTTGAAGAATCCCTCACCGAACTAGAACAATTAGTGAGTAAAATGGAGCAAGGCGACATTTCGTTGGAACAAGCCTTGGAATCCTTTGAACGTGGCGTTAGTTTAACCCGAACCTGTCAGAAAGCCTTGCAAGAAGCTGAACAAAAAGTCAGTATTTTATTAGCCAAAAACGGCCAACACACCCTGGAGCCCTTTACCGATGAGTAGTGCCTTAAAAGACTATTTAAACGCTTGCCAACTTCGCGTCGAACAGGCGTTAGATCAACGCTTACCTCGCGAGACGATTCTACCGCAACGCCTGCATCAAGCGATGCGTTATAGCACCTTGGAGGGTGGCAAACGCATGCGTCCTATGCTCACCTATGCAACCGGTAAAGCCTTAAATATTCCCGAATCTGCCTTAGACGGCCCTGCCTGTGCTGTGGAATTTATCCATGTGTATTCCCTGATCCACGACGACCTGCCCGCCATGGATAATGACGACCTGCGCCGTGGCAAAGCCACTTGCCATATTGCTTTTGATCATGCCACGGCAATTTTAGCAGGCGATGCATTGCAAGCACTGGCCTTTAATGTTTTAGCACAAGACCCCAGTATTACCGCAACCCCTGAAAATCGCTTACGCATGATCAGTGCCTTAGCAAAAGCCAGCGGTTCACAAGGCATGGTCGGCGGACAAGCGATTGATTTGGAATCTGTCGGCCGTAAAATCACCTTGCCCGAACTGGAAAACATGCACATCCATAAAACCGGTGCGCTGATTCGTGCCAGTGTGCAACTGGCCACCTTAGCTAAAACCGATCTTGAGCCACACATTGCAGAGCAATTAGACCATTATGCAAAATGCATTGGTCTATCTTTTCAGGTGAAAGACGATATATTGGACGAAGAAAGTGACACCGCTACCTTAGGTAAAACCCAAGGTAAAGACAAAGACAATGACAAACCCACCTACCCTGCTTTACTTGGCATGGCAGGCGCTAAACAAAAAGCCCAGGAATTGCATGAGCAAGCCCTGCAAAGCTTAAGCAGTCTTGGTGCTGAAGCGGATTATTTACGCGACTTATCGCTGTATATTATTCAACGCAGTCATTAATCGTCTTTGCTATCAGGTGCTTTAGTATAAGGGGGCTTTCACGCCTCCTTTTTATTACGCCTTAACATTGCAACTTACCGTCGAAGCAGCCTATCGTTTTCGACATAAAAGAGGAGGATGTTTACAAAAAACCAGCGGGTGCTATAAATGCATCCATTATGTTGCATTCCACGCACAGCGTTAATGCGACTGTTACCCTATTTATTTTTGGCATTGATACAAATGAATACCTTTACCTACATTTTTCTGTTTGCCCTGGTTGCTTCTTACAGCATTCAGTTTTGGCTCTCACAACGACAAGCAAACCATGTGCAACAGCATCGCGATGCTGTGCCTGAGGCGTTTAAACAATCCATTTCTTTGGAAGCGCACCAAAAAGCCGCAGATTACACGCTGGATAAAATAAAACTCGGCACTATTGATGGCCTGTTCGGTCTAGTCGTTTTACTGTTATTAACCTTTGGCGGCGGCATCAGCTTCGCCTTTGATTTTTGGCAAGGCATTGAACTATCACCCATAATGACGGGCGTTTGCGCAATGGGCAGTCTTTTTTTAGTGATGAGCGTGCTTGAAATCCCCAGCAGCCTTTATCAAACCTTTGTTATTGAAGAAAAATTCGGCTTTAATAAAAGCAGTTATGGACAATTTTTTAAAGACCATATCATGCAATTAGCCTTAGCGGCAGCGATTGGCATGCCATTATTGGCTGTCATACTGTGGGTGATGGACAGCGTTGGTTCGTTATGGTGGTTATATGCTTGGGCTATTTTAATGAGTGTTTCACTATTAATGAGCTGGTTATACCCTACGGTTATTTCGCCATTATTTAATAAATTTACCCCCATGCAGGAAGGTGAACTGAAGAATAGAATCCAAGGCTTATTGGCGCGCTGTGGCTTTAACAGTCAGGGTATTTTTATCATGGACGGCTCTAAACGCTCAGGCCACGGCAATGCTTACTTTACCGGCCTAGGAAATAATAAGCGCATTGTGTTTTTTGATACCTTGGTTGAATCGTTAGACGATGAAGAATTAGAAGCCGTTTTGGCACATGAACTGGGGCATTTTAAATGCAAACACGTCATTAAAATGCTGATTGCCTCCTCGGTCATGACGTTGATTAGTTTTGGCATTCTCGGTTGGATTATTGATAAAGAATGGTTCTTTAGTGGCTTAGGGGTAAACAACACCTCACATGCCGCCGCATTATTATTATTTATGCTGGTATCGCCTGCATTTACATTATTTATGCAGCCGATTAGCGCCTATTTTCAACGGCAATTTGAATTTGAAGCTGATAGTTTCGCGGCTAAAAATGCCCAAGCATCCAAATTAATCAGTGGCTTGGTTAAACTGTATGAAGAAAATGCAAATACATTGACACCCGATCCGCTCTATTCATCATTCCATTACAGTCATCCGCCTGCCGCTATTCGGATTGCACATTTAGAATCTACTCTGCAGTCTGCTGGATGAGCGCGCTCTTCGAGGGACAAGTTATCGCGCATTTAGGTCAGGGGATAGCCGTAGAAGTTAACGGCAAGATCATTCTGTGCCAAACCTTGCGTAAACTCGACACGGTAGCCGTAGGCGACAATGTAACCTGTTCACTCATGGGAGATGATCAAGGGCGTATCGAAGCGATCTTACCCAGACGTTCGTTATTGCTACGCCCCAGTCGTAATGGTAAGACCCGCCCAGTAGCGGCCAACATTGATTTTATCTATGTTGTATTTGCCGTTGAACCGATCTGCGATTTTTTATTGCTCGATCAATATTTGGCGATTTGTGAAAACCAGACCATCGCTGCAAAACTGATTTTAAATAAAACCGATTTAAACGCCGTTGCAGCGATTACCGATGAATTAGAAATTTATCAGGCGTTGGGCTATGATCTTCATGCTGTCAGCGTAAATGCACTTAACGGTCTGGATAACCTGCAAGATGCCTTGCGGGGTCATGTGAGTATTTTTGTTGGTCAATCTGGCGTGGGGAAATCATCCCTCACCAACGCGCTTATTCCTGACAAAGCCATCAAAACCAACACGCTGTCAGCCACCACTAAACATGGTCGCCATACAACCACTGCGGCAACCTTGTATCATCTACCGGAAGGCGGAGATTTAATTGACAGCCCTGGTGTGGCCATTTTTGGACTTGCCGATCTGTCGGCTAACCAATTGGCACATGGTTACCGAGAGTTTCAGCCGCTGTTAGAACGTTGTCGCTTTAATAATTGTCGTCACGTAAAAGATGCGGGGTGTGCCGTTAGAGAAGCCGCTGAAAACGGTGACATTGCCATGAGCCGTTACCAGCGTTTTTTGAAACTGCGTGAGAAAATGGCGGTAACGTAATGATTAATGTATAACTTTTAGCTATTAAAAACGGTTATTCGCAGCTGATTTCAACGCACTGATAACATCTCCATAAGGGATGCTATCTGTGCGCCATCCAAATAGTAAGCCCTCTCTAAGGCTTAACATTAATAGCAATCCCTGCGCCATCAAAGGATTTACGCTTCTCTGCTTCAAGCTCTTGTGTCATTAATACCGTGCCATCCAGCCTCACTGCTTGCGGTTTTTTTTTCGTTTCAGGCGCAAAAATATTTGCCCGCTGCTTAGGTGAAACACTGTTTTGTTCGGTGGATAACTCCGTTTCATCCTCCGCTTTAAACGGCAAGGAAAGATTCAAAACTTTTTTAAAGCTAATCGCATCAATCGCCTCGGTACTTTTTACCGTTTTTGCGGCAATACCCAGTGGCTTATCAACCTGCGCGGCGTCCGTTTCTGGATTGATGACCGGTGGCGGTTCAGTTTCTTTAAGGGGGGGGGCTAGCGTAGGAGGCTTTTCAAGATCACTAACATCAGCACTGCCATTGTTTTCGGCAGTAATATCACCCGCTTTGGATGACTGTGCAACCGACACATCAATCACCATGAGTAAGTCACATAAGCAAAGCACTGCGCCTATTAGTAATGACCGAAGATTTTTCATGACTGCTTGGTGAGCATCTTATGGCATGGAAACGTTCTGCTCTGTATTTTTCGCTACGGATTTCTGTTGCTCAGACAGCGTAGTACCGATAACAATAAAGCCCATAATGAGAATATAAATCACCGAGGCAATCCGTCTTACTTTTTTGTGTTCATTGTAATTATTCATGATACGTACACCCACTCATTCTGAAAATAGTTCATCTAAAACCACGCAGATTAATACTAACGGAATACGCAGTATTACTCAATAGCATTCGCCTGTGCTTTATTATCCACCTGAATGACAATATTAACCCGACGATTTTTTTCACGCCCTTCTTTAGTTTCATTATCCGCAATCGGCTTGGTATCCGCGTAACTGGTCGCACGCAAGCGCCCTTGCTCAATATGTTGTGCAGCCAAATAATGCACGACACCCGTCGCTCTTAATGCACTAAGTTCCCAGTTGGATAAAAAACGACTGTGCTTAATGGGTCGATTATCCGTATGCCCTTCAATAATAATAAACCCGTCCGACTCCTTCAACAAGGGAATTAATCGCGCCAGCAAAGTTTTTCCAGACCCGGTTAATTCCGCCGTAGAGGATTCAAATAAGACTTTATCTTGAATATCAAATTGCGCAAACCCCTTGCCAACGCTCATTTTTATTGAATTTTGCAAGCCTAATTGCGCAATTTTTCCCGTGAGTTCTTGTTGTAAACGCGCTTGCATAGCTGCCTCATCATCCGCAACCGGGGGCGGTTCTGCTGGCGGTGAATTATCCGCAACAAGCCTTTTTTCTGCGGGAAGTGGCGTTATCTCAGCCATCTTCTCGGTATGATTCAATAATAATACTGCACCGCTCGCAGCTTTAAGACGAGCCTTATAGCCTTTAATTTTTTCATCGTTTTTTGCTTTCTGCTCTGATAGTGCCGCTTGATGATTAAAATCGCCAATCGTCACTAACGTTACCATCAGCATCACCACTAACACAAAGACATCTAAATAGCGGAGTAGCCAGTTGCCGCTATTATGCTTGCTTTTAACACTGAGCAACTCATCCAGTGCATCACTTGAAAAAATTTTAGTATGAACAGGTTTAGACATAGACTTGGGTCGCTAATTAAACGTCAACGCTGAAGCTCATCTTCATGATGCACAATGAAGGAATACAACGTTTCTCGGATAAAAGAGGGGGTGCGGCGCTCAGCAATTAACGTAATACCTTCCATAACCATACTCATAATCATGACGCGCTGCTCGGTACGGCGCTCCAATTTAATCGCAATGGGATGAAACAGTAAATTAGCCAACATTAAGCCATAAAAAGTCGTAATTAAAGCCACACCCATATTAAAGCCAATGGCGGTAATATCTTTTTGCGCGATAATTTCGAGCATATTAATCAGCCCCACTAACGTACCCAACATGCCAAAAGCCGGCGCATAATTGGCCATGCTATGGAAAATATTTGCCGCCACTTGCTCTTTAGCGCGTAAGCGCACGATACGCCATTTGAGTAAGGTCAAAATATCGTCCATCGGCGTATTATCAATAACCAGTTGAAAACCTGTTTTAAGGTAGGAATTATTGATGCTGTCAATGATATGTTCCACACCGATTAAGTCCCGCGTAAACCATAACTGTGCAACGCGAGTGATTTCATCGGCATCTTGGCGCGGATCCAAGCTTTCATAAAAGATGATTAAACGAATGGATTTGATGCTTTGTTTAATATCCCGCAAAGGATAACTTAAACAGACCGCCGCAAACGTGCCTAGTACCACAATGAACAATCCAGGCAGATTAATAAACGCCAACGGATGATTGGCTTCAAACAGAATAATAAAACCCAGTAAGACAATACTTAAGGCAAGGCCTAGTAAAGTGGAATAATTAAACGAACGGAGCTTCTGGCGCATAATGCGATCCTATCAAAACAAACGCATTAGGGCGAGGGTATAGACTGGGTCACGCTTACGAAGCAAGCGAAACCCAAGCCTACACGCGCAATCTTAATTCGCGCCGCTACCAACTGCGCTCGGCGAATAATAATTATTAGCCGGATAAGCGCCTTTTTTAACCGTTGCACCCGCTGGAATAGCCTTATGTACGGGCGGTTTTAATTCCATGGGTATAGGCTGACTAGTCGGCGTACTGGGTGGTATCACATTGACGGAATCACTGGGATTAACCGGCATAGATTCTTCCACTGGCATAGGTATTCTTTCAAACAACGGCACAGGATCACCCGTCAGATTTTTCAATGCTTCGGCCAATGCGGCTTGATTAATCTCAGGCATAACCTGATTATTCGCTTTTTGAATCAAGCTGGTTGCCACCGCGTAACGATCCGCAGGGGACATCTCTTCGCCTTCTAAATCAGGATGCGCCTCAATGTACAGAATATTATCCAGCCAGCCCACTTTGATGGGTTGTTTAACAATGTATACCGGCGTACCGACTTCAACCGTGTTATATAACTCTTCAATGTCTTCAGGATACATACGCACACAGCCATGTGTAATTTGCATACCGATACCGAAAATCTTATCAATATCCGTACCATGAATACGATATTCACCGGGCAAGTTTAAATACAAGGCATGCGCACCCAACGGGTTATGAGGGCCTGGCAATACCGTTTCAGGCAAAGGATCACCCATGGCCGCATGTTCGCGACGAATCGATTCCGGCGGATGCCATGACGGATTTTTAACTTTCTTTGCCACACTGGTTTGGCCTAACGGTGTTTTCCAATCTTGACGCCCTACCCCATGCGCATACGACATCACCTGTCCTGTTGCGGGCGAATAATGGTACATACGGTATTCTGAAATATTCAGCGTTATGCCATTATGTGGTGAATCCGGCAAAATACGTTTATTGGACAAACGGACAATTTCGCCTTTTTTAATGTTCCAACGATCTAAGTCGGGGTTAAGCCGCAATATCTCGGTTTGTCCTAAACTGTAGCGACGCGCCACGTCTAATAATGTTTCATCTTTTTCAGAGCGAGATAAAGGCACATCATCAGTATATTCAGTAACAACAGTATCGCCATTACTAGGCATAGTATAAGTTGCAGCATAAATATTAGCCGCACTCGTGGACAGTACCGCTGAAAAAGTAAATAAAAGCTTAATGTTCATTTCAATGTATTT
Organism: Methylococcales bacterium; assembly: GCA_026398935.1. Classification (GTDB taxonomy): domain Bacteria; phylum Pseudomonadota; class Gammaproteobacteria; order Methylococcales; family Methylomonadaceae; genus SXIZ01. The sequence goes on along the minus strand of JAPLRW010000261.1, from coordinate 4,175 downwards.
TTAGGGAGCATTAATCGTAAAAAACGTTAATACTCAGTGTTGAAGGATGTTAGACCACTCTAGCGAGGTAAGTATTCACTTCCCTCTTTGACATACACCCTTGAGGGTAAAAAAGGAGAAGTGAATAGTTACCTAGAGAGCGCTTAAATTTTGCCGCGTTTAGAGGTGGCATTTTACCATGTAAATTGGCTATACCATGATTTTTGTTGGCGCAAAAATTCTCTACAGGCTTATTTTTCCACCGTTTTAATAAAGGCATTTGCTTCATTAATCGATGATTCCATCGCCGCCACCAACGAGCCTACATCAGATTGAACCGAACCCAACTCATTTTTCAGTGACGCAATCGCACGGGCATTAAGATTATGTTTTAAATATAAAACCTGATCTTTAAAAATGCTTAATACCGGCGAAATTTTGGCTTCAGCCTTATTCATCGCCGCAATCAGCTGTTGATAATGTTGCTTGGTGGCGGTTAATTTTTGCTGACTGCTTCTTTTTAAGGTGACACTTTGGTACTGCTCAATTTCTGCTGCCCACTCGGTAAATAAGGCGTTAGATACACTGTCAATATCATCAATTCGTTTTCTCACTAACGCCGCTTGTTTAACGCTAGCCTCATATTCATCATTCAGTTTGGTGTACACTTTTTCGAGATCACCACCCTTAAAATTGGTCACGGCAGTAAATTGTGCCAACGCTGATTTGAATTGCGCCTTAGTCTCTTCCTGCGTATCGCGCGCTTTTTCAACCCGATGCACCATAACATCACGTTTTGGAATACCCACTTTTTCCAAGCCGCTATAGTAAGCGCTGGAACACGCCACCAATGAACCCAATAAGGTGATTACCACTAAATGCCGTACCATTTTCATCAACGCTCCTGAGTGTTTAAGGCTCTAAAAAAAGATCATTAGTAACCAGTGGTGTTGTGGGTGCTTTTAAGCCGAAATGGGCGTAGGTTTTTTGAGTAACCACGCGTCCACGTGGCGTGCGCATAATAAATCCTTGCTGAATCAAATACGGCTCAAGGACATCTTCAATCGTACCACGCTCTTCACTGATCGCCGCCGCCAAAGTATCCAAACCCACCGGCCCACCATCAAAATGCTCAATAATGGTGCGCAATAACTTCCGATCCAAGGCATCAAATCCATTAGGATCAATCTGCAACATTTGCAACGCCAAATCCGCTATAGCCAAGGTGATACGCCCATCGCCTTTGACCTCTGCAAAATCCCGCACCCGGCGCAATAAACGATTAGCAATCCGCGGCGTGCCGCGTGAACGTCGCGCAATTTCATACGCCCCTTCTGCCAAAATAATAATCCCCAATACCTTGGCAGATCGTTCCACAATAATAGTAAGTTCAGCAATAGAATAAAATTCCAAGCGCTGCACAATACCAAAACGATCCCGTAACGGTGAGGTCAACAGTCCCGCGCGCGTGGTTGCTCCGACCAGCGTAAAGGGTGGCAAATCCAACTTAATCGAGCGCGCCGCAGGCCCTTCACCAATCATCAGATCAATCTGATAATCTTCCATCGCAGGGTATAAGATCTCTTCTACAGCGGGGCTTAAACGATGAATTTCATCAATAAACAACACATCATGCGCTTGCAAATTAGTCAGTAACGCTGCTAAATCGCCCGCTTTATCCAACACGGGTCCAGAGGTTTGGCGAATGCTTACACCCATTTCAGTGGCAATAATATTCGCTAAGGTGGTTTTCCCCAATCCCGGCGGTCCAAAAATTAACACATGATCCAGTGCTTGTTTACGCGCCGTCGCCGCAGAGATAAAAATCTCCATTTGCGCACGCAATGCTTGCTGCCCAATGTAATCCTGCAATCGCTTCGGACGAATAGCACGATCCTGACGCTCTTCATCCACTTTACTGACGGCACTGACTAAACGATCCGGCTCAATCATCGAATAGCACTCTGCAATGCCAAGCGAATCAAGTCTTCACACGACTTATCCGTTGCATCAATCGCTTGCACCATTTTACTGGCATCCGCTGGCTTATAGCCTAGTGAACATAAGGCGCTAATGGCCTCCTGCCGAGGGTTAGCGACGTATGCAACAGGTGCGACACCCACAACAGCGGGACTGGATGAGTCTGCTACCGCACCCGCTTCGGGTAAACGGTCACGCATTTCAATCACCAATCGTTCCGCAGTTTTCTTACCCACCCCCGGCAGACGCACCAATGCTTGCGTATCATTATTCTGAATACAGCGCTGAAATTCTTCCGCCGATTGCCCGGACAAAATAGTAAGCGCTAATTTTGGACCCACACCACTGACTTTTATTAAGCTTCTAAACAAGGCACGATCTGCCAGTGTCGCAAAACCAAATAGCGCCTGCGCATCTTCCCGCACCACTAAATGTGTATACAAAAACACCTCTTCACCGATATTGGGTAAGGTGTAAAACGTCATCATTGGCGCTTCTAGCTCATAGCCTACCCCCTGCACATCCAGCGTTAACCACGGCGGCATTTTAGCGAGTAATTTCCCCCGCAAAGAACCGATCAACGTCCTACTCCCTGCTGTAAACGCAGTGCCGTTTGCTGGTAATGCGCATGACACAAACTGATGCCTAAGGCGTCACTGGCGTCTATCTGTAACTCACCTTGAAGATTGAGCAAAATTTTAACCATGTGTTGTACTTGTAATTTATCCGCACTGCCTTTGCCGACTAGCGCTTGCTTAACTTGTCTTGCGGCATATTCAAATACTGGCAAACCACTGACCTGTACCGCACAAATAGCCGCGCCTCTTGCCTGACCCAGCTTCAATGCCGAATCTGCATTTTTATGCATAAAAACCTGTTCTATTGCCATCTGCTCAGGTTTATAAAGTGCCACAATATCGCTAATACCTGCAAATATCTGTTGTAATCGATCGGGAAAATACTCAGCACTGATGCGTATACAGCCACTGGTAATATAGTGGTAGCCGCGTGGCGTTTCTTCAATAATACCGTAACCGGTCAAACGTGACCCTGGATCTATCCCTAATATACGTGCCATTGTGTCCGTTAAAATGTAAGGTGAGTTCGTAGGGCTTGCAATACCCATAGGGCATAAACGCGTACCCTATATAAATTATGACTGTCCTGCGTATATACCTTGCTAGCGTACAGATTACGCGGAGAGTTGCTCCATCACTTCATCACTGATGTCGGCATTGGAATAGACATTTTGTACGTCATCTAAATCTTCCAGCATATCAATCAGCTTAATGAGCTTTTCGGCATCGTCCAAACCTAATGCTGTCGTAATATCCGCCTGCATCGTCACTTCTGCATTGTCATACGCAAATCCAGCGGCGTGTAAAGCATCTTTAATGGTTAAATACGTCTCCGCTGACGTCATAACCTCTACCGAGCCATCATCATGGGTGACAACGTCATCCGCACCGGCGTCTAATGCGGCTTCCATTAAAGCATCTTCATCCACACTGTCTGGATAACTGATAATACCCAGCTTCTTAAACATATACGCGACAGAACCATCTGTCCCTAAATTACCGCCCGCTTTGGAAAATGCGTGTCGCACCTCACCCACCGTGCGGTTACGATTATCCGACAAACAATCCACAATAATAGCAATTCCGGCTACCCCATAACCTTCATAACGAATCTCTTCATAATTAACGCCTTCTTGCGCACCCGCCGCTTTTTTGATCGCCGTATCAATCGTGTCACGGCGCATATTAACACCTAAGGCTTTATCTACTGCCGTACGCAAGGCAGGATTCGTGGCAGTATCCATTCCGCCCGTCTTAACCGCAACCGTAATCTCACGCAGCACTTTAGTAAAAATCTTGCCCCGTTTGGCATCTTGCCCCGCTTTACGGTGTTTGATATTTGCCCATTTACTGTGTCCAGCCATGCTTGCTCTCTTGAAGATAATTAAACTATCCGCATTTTAACATTGTGCGTAGCGCTTATGGCATTTTGGTCGGCTTTAATTTTCAGTAAATAAGCCCTTACCTTTACTGAGTAAAATAGCGTATTCTAGCCACCGATGCGATCAAGTATACTAAGTGCGTGTTTCAAAAGTCCTCAGTTTAGCGTTCAAGTCGCCCAAGCATGAGATTTATCATGGCAATATGAATGAAAGCGGTGCTAGATTCGGTCAACACTTCGTAATCCTTGCTCAGTCG
>JAPLRW010000082.1 GCA_026398935.1 Methylococcales bacterium | reverse complement strand
TGTCAGTCAATAATCAAAGTGAATAAGCGGCACAAAGCGCGGCTTGAGTAGGGGGCGATTTTACAGCGAAAATAATTCCCGCATTTTTTGTCCGGGGCTTTCAGCGCGCATAAAAACTTCGCCAACCAAGAAGGCGTAGATTGCATTATCCAGCATTAACTGTACATCTTCCTGCGTATGAATGCCGCTTTCGGTGATAATTAAGCGATCCGCGGGAATCTGTGCTTTTAACTCCAACGTGGTTTGTAAGTCGGTTTGAAAGGTACGCAAATTACGGTTGTTGATGCCAATCAGCTTGGTGTCTAGGGTTAATGCCCGCTCTAATTCAGCCGCATCATGCACTTCCACTAAAACATCCATGCCCAATTTAGCGGTAACATCTGCCATTTCCTGCATTTGGCTATCGCTCAAGGCGGCGGCGATTAACAGAATACAATCCGCGCCCAATGCCCGTGCTTCATAAAGCTGGTAAGGGTCAATCATGAAGTCTTTTCTTAACACCGGCAACGGACAGCGTTCTCTTACCATTTGCAAGTACACTTCCGAACCTTGGAAAAATTCCTTATCGGTCAATACCGACAAACAGGTTGCGCCATTCATGGCATAATCCTGACCGATTAACACCGGATTAAAGTCTTCCCGAATCACGCCTTGACTCGGTGAGGCTTTTTTAATTTCGGCGATAATAGCGGGTTTTTTAAGGGCTACTTCACGTTGCAAGGCAGTATAAAAGCCGCGCGGTCTTTCGATGTCATTGGCAATGTCTTCAAGATTTTCAATGGACATCGCTTTTTTTCGACGGCTCACTTCTTCCACTTTTTTATCGAGGATTTTTTTTAAAATATCAGGTGTATCGGTCATAGTAGGTATATTAGACAGAGGTTGAATAAGCGATTAACGCATCCAGTTTCGCGCGAGCAGCGCCGGTGGCTATTGCCTGCCGGGCTTTTTCGATACCCAGCGCTAATGAATCCGTGAGATTTGCTGCATAAATAGCCGCCCCTGCATTCAGTAATACAATGTCGGTAGCCGCGCCCGGTTGGTTATCTAAGACAGATTTTACCATTACCAGACTGGATTCTGCACCATCAACGGCTAACTCAGTCAAATTCGCGCGTTTTAACCCAAATTGCTCCGGTGTAATACAGTAAGTGCTTACCTGATGGTCTTTTAGCTCGGCCACGTAAGTCGCTGATGCAATACTGATTTCATCCAGTCCATCTTCCGCACTGACCACCAGCACATGTTGGCTGCCCAGTTTTTGTAAAACGTGCGCCAAAGGCTCTACCCATTCTTTTGCAAAAACACCGATTAACTGATTCGGCGCGCCCGCCGGATTCGATAACGGGCCGAGTAAATTAAACAAGGTTCTAACGCCCATTTCTTTACGCACATGGCGAGTGTGTTGCATGGCAGAGTGGTGTTTAGGCGCAAACAAAAAGCCCACACCCAGCGTATTAACGCAGTGCGTCACCTGCGCCGCGCTTAAATTCAAATTAACCCCCGCAGCTTCCAATACATCCGCGCTACCGCAACTGCTGGACACCGAACGATTACCGTGTTTAGCGACTTGTCCACCGGCCGCCGCCACGACAAACGCACAGGTTGTCGAGATATTAAAGGTATTCGCACCGTCGCCACCTGTGCCGCAGGTGTCGATGATATGCTCGCCCGTCAGCGTAATTTTACTGGCTAATTCGCGCATCACCTCGGCGGCGGCGGCTATTTCCTCAATGCTTTCACCTTTACAGCGCAACGCAATTAAGAACGCGCCCATTTGGGCATCCGTCGCCTGACCGCTCATGATAATGTGCATCACCTCGCGCGTCTCGCTGGCGCTCAGGTCTTGTTTGTCTAACAGTAATTGCAGTGCTTTGGCTATGTTCATTGATTTTAAGTTTAAGGCTTGGGCATTAGTAACAAGGGATGCGTTCATTGCGCCTATTATAAAGAATTGCAACCTGAATGGAGTATATCGCTCAGGTTTTTGGCTGACAAGAATCTCTTACGCAAGGGGGATTTTACCAGTAATGCTAAGTTTTTTAATGCTTAAGCGTGCATAGGAAATAGTTAGCAGATGTTTCTTGCTAAAGTGCAGGATAAGGCGTCTAATTCTGTAAGTTCATTCTTACTCTGCACGGAGGCTGAGATGCTTTAAATGGTCTTATTCTGACGTGTTCAAGTCGTTTTGGTGTGGGTGGGGGGTATTGCAGTTATTTTAAGATACACTAAATATTTATAACTTAGGCAAGACTCATCTAAATATCTCAAATATGTGAATAATAAATGCAACCTTTAATACGTAGTCAAAAAATAAAACTGTCCGATTTATCTAGCAAAAATCAATTGCAGATTGGGCTTGCTATTTCATCTCCCAGTAATCTCACTTTGGATATTTCTTGTTTTGGTGTTGATGACAACAATAAGCTGTCTGATGATCGCTACTTCATTTTTTTCAATCAAAAAATATCGCCTTGTGGTTCACTTTCCAGTTTAGGCGGGCGAAACGGCGACCAAGAACAATTCTACGTTGACTTATCGCGTTTACCATCAACAGTTCGTAAATTGGTTTTTGTTGTCACTATTGACGGCAACGGTGTGATGTCGCAAATTCGTGATGGCTATTTACGTTTACTTGACCAAACCACGGAGCTAGCCCGTTTTGCTTTTTCTAGTTCTGATTTTAAGGACGAAAAAGCAGTTATGGTTGGCGAAATTTATTTTAAGGATGTCTGGCGTTTTTCCGCTGTGGGGCAAGGTTTTAATGGTGGTTTGAGTGCGTTGTTAAAATATTTTGGCGGTGAAGAGATAGCTATGCCGACAACATCTACAGTTGTAGAATCAACGGCAAATGACGATGCAAATTCAGTAACAGTTAATTTAGAAAAAGTAAGCGGTAAAGTTCAACTTAGCAAAGGTAGCAAATCTGTAGTAATCCAAAAAACTCCAGAAATATCAGCTTCTATTTCATGGGAAACTGGCACTGATTATGACGTTTATGCCCTAGTTTATACTCAAGATGACAAACAAATAGATGTAGCCGCTTTTGGCGCAAGTAATACGCCTGTGCTCATGAATTTTGATCACGGTACAGTAGAGCATATGGGAGATGTTGGGCGTGGTGGCGGTTCGACAAAAACAGAAATTATTAAGATAAGACTCAACGATAAAATTCTAGCGGTAGTTCCTGTCGCATATTCGGCTCAATCCAACGGCACAGGCTCATTTTATCATTACAAAGTATCAATGTTGATCGATAACAATAAAGGAACCTCCGTTACAATTACCGCAAACAACGCTAATAAAAATGACACAATATATACCTGTGTACCTGGCATGATTATTAATACATCGGAGGGCGTAGTGATTAAACCTTTAGAGTTTGATAGCCGTCCTGGGTCAGAAAATAGACCAAAATTAATTAAGGGTAAAGATGGGCAAATTGAAGTTGTTATGGATGCTGGCTCAATTAACAATTACAAATAAGGCGGCATGGATACGGTGACGATAGCGAGTAGCCTGGATGGAGCTTGCGGAATCCGGGTTTTCGTGGCTTCGATGCCCCGTATTCCGCGTTGTTACATACGTGCTACAGCACGTAGACTCAGGCAACATAGCCGATATTCGCTTATTTGTAAATGATGGAGGTATGGCATGATTGGGTTTGAAATGAAAGCTTGGGGATCGAACTTTAAGCAAAAAAGAGCGTCATGGACGGAGGGAAGTCTTGTCGCGCTGGACGCTCTGGCGATGGCCACTGATAGCGATGTTATTTCACAACTGGGGGATCCTCTTTCACACATTGAAAAACTTTTCAAAAAGACTGCAGACGCGAAATTTAAGCGTATATGCTCATTAGGAAAGAGTTTTTCGTTATTTGTAAGCAAAGATTTTAATTTTAAATATTACTTTGATTCTAGCAAGAGTGGGCCTGAGACACAGAGTGAATTATACCGTTTATTTATGTCACAAACCGACACCGTTGGTGACCAAGTTATGCTATGTTTTTGCGCCATTGTTTATGATTTTGTCCTCAAGAACCTTGAGGTAGAAGGTGATTTGGTTTTAACAATCGAAATTGATCTATGAAGACGCGGTAAGGCGCAATAACGCATAAGGTGTATAAATAATTAGGGTTAGTGAGTAGCTTGGATGGAGTTTGCGGAATCCGGATTGTCGTGGTTTCGATGGCTCGTATTCCGCGTTGCTACATATTAACTATTACTGACTTGCTTGTAGTTATTTAATCCCCCTTTTTTAAAGGGGGATTAAAGGTTTACACTTGCTACAGCACACAGACTCACTTAGCGGTAATGTCCGCAGATAACACCCGATTATCATGCACATAATGCACGGTGTTGCCCTGAATCACTGCGCGATCATTATAAGTCCCCATGCCGTTGTTATAGGTTAAAGGATCATTTACATTCGCGATTAAACGTCGATTCAGTTTAATGGCGGGGTTTGCCGTCGCATCAATGGTGAAGGTGTAAAGTCCGGTATGTGTCCAGTCGTAATAAGCGGAAGGCGAGTTATAGTAATCGTTGGCATTTGCATAATATTGCAGTTGCGAGCTAGGTAGCAGATTGTTATTTAATTGAATAGGAATGGCTAGTGTACCTTTGCTATCGCCAGTCGCTAACCATGCCAAGGCATGATGATCATGCAGTGCGCCGGATTCTGTGCCGCGTTTACCGATCACAACACTCTCTATTTCTCTGAGCGTTGCTTTTGACGATACATCAAACAGCGACAGTTTTACGCCTTGATACCACGCACCTCGTGTTACTGGATTGATAAAAGGGTTATTAGAGGCTGGTGTTGTGGTATCGACAATCGCATCTTTACCAATCCCTAATAAATAATTGTCGCCAATCGGATGTAAATAATCTGAATAGCCATTAACCTGTAATTCACCCATTATTTCAGGTTTGGCAGGAACGCTAAAATCCAGGACATATAAGGGGTCAGTGGTTTTAAAGGTGACTAAATAACCGCGGTTTTGAATGAAACGTGCGGCGTATAATTGCTCACCCGGTTTACCCAGATTATCTAAAAAGCCAATTTCTTTCAGCGTCTTAGTCGCGGTATCTTCCTGCAATACCGAAACACGGGTAGTAGAATTATCTGTCCATGACTGCCCGCGCGACGTCGCCACTTTTAAAATACCGTCATTTTCACCCATGCGAAAGGGTTGTTTATCCGCTGCCCATCCCAAATGCCCCGGCACGACACCTGATCCCCCATAGATCAAGGCGTTTTTCGCCAGTTTAAATTTATGCAGCTCAGTCATTACTTCTTGTTTTGCGTCGTAGTTAAGCTGATTGCCGCTGATTTGATAAGGATAGCGGCTAGTCGCCAAGTACAGGGCTTGCGTTGACATATAAAACGTATCCACATTGCCGGCTATACAGACCGAATAATGGCTGCTGGGTGCGGTCAACGGAATAGCTGTAATGGTAATCAAGGTATTGTCAACGCGTGTATCACTGCTTTGCGCGGGTACATAGCAATCGGTCGCATTCACCAGCGGCGTGGCTTTCTCACCGTTAATGGAAATAGTGGGCAGTAATTCAGCAATGTCTATTTTAGGGGGTTCAACAGGCGTTGGTGGCACGTACGGTAATACTTGGATGCTGTCATCCACTGCTGATGGTATTAGGGGGCTTGCGCTACTGCCCAAAACGATGGGTTTGGCGGGATCGGTGGGGTAGGTGAAATGTGGATTTTTACGCGTAACCACATACAGTACATTGTCCACGACGCGGCTCGATAGCAGGGTGGTGTTTAAGGTGATGGTTGATTTAATCTGCATAGCCGCAGGGTCAGTCACATCTAAAAACTTGATTTCAGTTTTATTATTGCCCCAGTACCAAGGTGAAAACCAGCCATCAAAAATAGATTGCTGCATTGAGCTACCGATATAAACCAGTTGTTTACGGGTATTAACCGCACTGGTTTGGACGCTGTATAACGCATCCTGATAGGTGTCGTTGCCCAGCGATAATGCGCCTAATGCGCTAGAAGAGGCGGGTTTTTCAATCATCCGATACGCATTAATACACTGCTTGTTGCTACTGGTTACCGTTAGGCTATCCACGGCACAGGCTTCTAACGCAAACAATTTATCGCCGTCCACTTTGATGCGGTCACTTTCATCAACACCTATTTCTTGAATGTTGGTTTGTGACGTGGCTGAAGATCCACTGCTGCTGGCAGAGGGCGTTGGTGCAGGTGAAAACGCAGGGGAGAACAGTGCATCACCACCCACAACGCCACCTAGTCCTTTATAAGCCTGACTGCCGCGTTCAAACAGAGCGGTTAGCACGGATTTATCCGTGATGGGATGTAATGCGGGACTTTTAGCATCAAAAACCATGAACGATGCAGGCGTTGCATTATAAAAAATCGGAGTGTCGCCAGTGTCTTGGGTACGGCTATAGCCGGTATACAGTAGAAACTCTCCAGCGGGTAAAGTCTGATTATTGAGAACCTCAACCGACTCTTGCTTATCCAGCGTTTTAGTTTTAAATGTCGCTAAGGTCGATAACTCTCCGTTCCACGTTTGCCAACTGTTGTTGGCCGTTAACATATAAAAGCTATTGTTATAGCGTGCCACCATGAATAAATGCGCAGATTGCCCCACATCCTTAGCCGCAACGGTGATGGAAAACACCGCTTTGATGGGTTCATCCGATAAAAAGGTATTGCTGGCGAGCGAGTTTTTATTGGTTAGCTTAAACGCTATCTTTACCGTCTCGTTGGTACTTGCTCCCGCCGGAACGAATAGTGTATCTGTTGCAACAGGCACTAATACGCCCGCATAAATGGGTGCGGATATTGCACCGCATAACATTAATATGGCTGCGGTTAATGTGTTCATCTTCATACATTCATCCTTAATAAGTTGGCGTGATGGTGGGCTTTATTTAGCGTATGGGCAAATATTATTTAAAGCAATAAATACGCCAAAAAGCATATGGCGTACGTGATTGATTTATAAAATGTTAATAAAATTCAAAACGACAACCCTGCAAAATAGGTATGAATTTTAAGTATACCCCGCAAAATAGGTATGCTTACGCTAGCAAATCATACCAAATTTGCAGGGTTGAACATGCAGGGTGCAATAGCTGTCTGTACGCTGCATTCGTTATATAATCACGTAAAGTAGTTTAAACATCGTAAGCATTTGCAGCCGTTGGCAAGTCGCTTTTAAGGATTAGCAATGCAAACAATCGACCAGCTCCGTTCCGGTGAACTTGCCGGCAGTCGTCATCTGAAATTAGCCTGTGGCCTCACGCATTTTCCGCGAGAGATTATGCAACTAGCAGAGACGTTAGAAGTCCTTGATCTCTCCGGTAATGCGCTGGCTGAGCTCCCTGATGATCTTGCGCAACTGCGTAAATTGCGGATCATTTTCTGTTCTGATAATCAGTTCACTGCCTTGCCAGAGGTGCTGGGCGCTTGTCCTGAATTGAGTATGATTGGCTTTAAAGCGAATCGCATCCGAAGCGTACCCGCAAAAGCACTGCCGCCGCAATTACGCTGGTTGATTCTGACCGATAACCAGATTGAAACACTGCCTGATGAAATTGGAAATTGTATCCAACTGCAAAAATTAATGTTGGCGGGCAATCATCTCCAAGCGCTACCGGATACGTTAGCCCACTGTAAGCGGCTTGAATTGCTACGCATTGCAGCCAATCGGCTTAACGAATTACCCCCTTGGCTATTTTCTTTGCCGCGCTTATCGTGGCTGGCTTATTCGGGTAACCCATTCGGGGCGACGTTGGAAAGCACACTGCTAAACACAGCCGTAGTTGATGATATTCCTTGGCACAGGTTAGCGATTGAGCAGTTGCTAGGCGAGGGGGCTTCCGGGTTTATTCATCGTGCTCACTATCAGCCTGCTAATGAACGTGCTTCTGCTGTGGCGGTTAAATTATTCAAAGGCGCGGTGACCAGTGATGGTTTACCGCAATCTGAGATGTCGGCTGCCATTACGGCGGGACAACATCCAAATCTGATTAAGGTGCTTGGCAGGGTAAACGATCATCCATCCGGTGTCAGTGGCTTGGTGATGGAATTGATTGATTCAGCATTTACTAATCTTGCGCAGCCGCCGAGCTTGGCGTCCTGCACGCGTGACATTTATCCTGCAGAGACCCGCTTCGATTTACCGGTACTGTTACAGATAGCCCAAGGTGTTGCTGCCGCTGCGCAGCATTTGCACAGTCGAGGGATTATGCATGGAGATCTGTATGGGCATAATATATTGCAGTGCGACCAAGGGCGGGCGCTGATGGGCGATTTTGGCGCGGCCTCATTTTATGTCAGCGATGATCGTGCAATGGCCGACGGCTTGCAGCGGCTTGAAGTTAGGGCTTTTGGTTGTCTGTTGGAAGAATTGCTGGAGCGCTGCAATCTCTGTCCTGATGATGTGGCGGTACTGAGTTTATTGCATGAGTTGAAGTCGGCGTGTTTGTCGGATGCCAGTGCGTGTCGGCCACTTTTTGATGACATCACGGTTCAATTGATCGCGGCTATGGGTTGTGTAACGTACGATCCAACATAAAAAGGAGCGGCTGAACGAGCTTGTTTTCAGGCTTTTAAACAAGCTATTTCCTCATGTTGCGCTGGGAAGAAGGGCGTTTTAAATTTTCTAAGTATTCAACTAAAATGTGGATATTGGTACTTGGATTTATGTCCCCCGTATTTTTTGAACCTTCAAAGATTCTTTTAGAGTGTGCCTTAGCCCCATCAATTAGCCCATTATCTATTGAATATTTGTAGATTCCTTTTTGCTTCTTTTCGTAATTAGGGAGATAAATCTTCAAGTCATCAATCACTTGATCTCCTACGCTTTTAGTCGGTAAAGGAGAATAAGGTTTTGTCGAGGGAGTGAAATGCAGCAAGAACCAATATTCAAATGCGGGTATTGATCGAATTGCCATGAAAACATCTCCTTCGGAATATCCTTCATTTTTTAATTTAACATTGATTGAGCTTATTTTTTCTAAGGCTAAATTAAAAGTTTCATGTTGATCTCTATCAAATACACAAAAAACTCGGTCGTAATTTCCTGCTCTGGCTTTTTCTTTATTAAATAATTCATGAGCATACTCCACAACACTTTTTGGACTTGAACCACAAGAACCATCAATTTTAATATTGGCAGAATCAAGGTCTAAGTGAACCCTCATTTCTTCAAAATAAAAAGGTTCTGTTTTTTCACCCTCACAAACAATAAGAACATGATCGTAAGGCTTACGGCTTGCCTTGCGTCGAACACTATCTTCTTGTCTTTTCGGTTTTCGTTTATGAAACAAATCTTCACTACCCAAAACTTATTCTCCAAGCAGCTCTAATGTGCTCACTATAGGTAATGCACTATATCTACCTGCCAAATAGGATTTTTCAAGATTCTCAACCCCTTTCCGAGGGCTAAAATCTGACAATGGATAAATTTCTGTTGTCTGGTCTGTTTCTTTTTTACAAAACCAGATTTGATCGCGCCTAAAAACATCTTGATCCAAAATAGATGTTTCATGAGTTGTAAAAATTAACTGGGCATTTTTGGGGTTAGTTTTTTTGCTATGAAAAAGATTTACCAAAAATTTAACAATATGGGGATGTAAGCTGTCATGCAGCTCATCAATAAATAAAACTTTGCCGTTTCTTAATGTGTCAATCCATGGACCTGCAAATGAGAAAATTTTTCTTGTACCGTCAGACTCATCATCAAGCTCAAATAAAACGTCTTTTCCTTGTGCTGTTGTGTGAACGGTTTTGATATCTACAAATTCCTTACCTTCAAGATCTTTAAGGATACGCTCCTTCATTTCTGAAGGCATGTCGTCAGGTAAACGAGAAATATCAAATTTATTTGACTCAAATTTCAAATCATTAATATCTAAATCAGCAGCATTAAGAAATTTTAAAACATCTTTTTTACCGTCCACTTCCTTGCAAAGCTCAGCCGTATAAGCACCACCCCATCCATCAATACCTGCAACTTTAAGTGTTTTGGTAAACCAGTCATAGACTGGTTTAAGCTGTTCACTATTAAGCATTACAGCGGTAGAAAGGAATAAAGAGTTGTTCCGGGTAGAGTCTTTCCATGTTTGTTTTTTACCCGAAAAAAATGAGCTAAAATCCCACTCATATTCATTTTTAGCTTCATCAAATGCTCTAATAAACCAGCGTTGCGGCCTTGATTTTGGAAAAGCGTACAACCATTCTTCCAATACTCTCTCAGATGTTGCGGAAAAACCATATTGATACTTGGTACCTTCAGCAATAAAAACAACCTCGAACTCTGTTGGTTTTCCAACTGTTGAATCGCATAGTTTGAAATGCGTAATAGGTAACTTATCACCACGTTGAGTATTTTTTGCTGAATTCGCTACTATTTCTCTCATCACTTTTACAGCCTTGATGAAATTAGACTTACCAGCCGCATTAGCACCATAAATGACAGCTGACCGAAGTAGTGGCAAAGCACTAAGAACATTGGGATCAAACGTATTTCCGACTAATTCATCAGAATTAGATTTGGTAAGGCTAAATGTTTGCCTTGTTTTGATGGATCGGAAATTCTCGACAGATAACTCAAT
>JAPLRW010000046.1 GCA_026398935.1 Methylococcales bacterium | reverse complement strand
CCGCGCGCTCAGAATACTGGCCTTGATCACCTCTAAGATATTGTAAAAAGTACCGATATTAAACATCTCTGGCATTGTAATAATTAACCCTTTCATCTGCTATTTTATAAAAAATACTTTAAAATCATATGTATAAAAATTTAAAACAGGTACTAAACGGATGAATTCGTCTAAATTTCGTTGTATTCTACAACGTCCATCTGCATTGGTTTGAACGCCTATCAACGCCTAAAATAATTTTGGTGTAGCCTACAATGCTATATCCTCAATATTATGGGTAAAATTGCTTGCACCTGTGTTATCAACAAATAACTGTTTTTGAATTTAGAAAAATTATTTTTAACGTAATCAAGTGAATGCAATATTAATGTAATGTATCTTATAAAGAAATAATCCATATACTCCTAGTGGTATTGTCAACAATAGTCACATCCACTATAGTTAAGATGCAGTAAAACCTTTTTAACTTTACAAGGATTTCATCATGAACAACTTTTATAAAGATATTTATACTGGCGCATTGTTTGTAACGGGGATGATTAGCTTCATGTCGGGTGAATTTATACTCTCATCGGCGGTATTTGCCATTGCATTTATTGCCAGTAACATTAACATGAACCATAAACGAGACAGCAATGAGCACTTAGTATGCGACTGATGCTTTTCGTTACCCTGCTTAATAACAGTAACTTCAAGACGCCTAAGACTTAATGGTCTTAGGCGTTTTTTATTTACAGTCCCTTTACCTCACATATCATCTAATCTAATCTAATCCCTGTACGACAAATTATTACCGCTAAAAGCCAAGCTATTCTCGTTCGTCAACACAAGCATTCAATCAGCAATTTAACATATACGCAGTTGCGCTTACGCTACACTGAGAAAATCCTGTTATTCGTCACCCATTGTTAGCTGCGCATTAGCTTAAAAGCAATGCATTGCTTTTTTTTTCTGGAATACGCATCCGACAATAATAAAAAGAATAGCCGTCCAATCCAATGAACAGATTAGAACCTGCAAGTGTTCTCACTAAAAGACGTCAGTCATGTGCTGAAGATTTTTGATAATGTTTTAACGGGCGGGATTTGTACTACGGTTTTTACCGGTTTTTTTATGAGAAAGTCGTGGATTGTCGCCAAAAACGGGGGGTTGGCTGATAAACAAACTTTCCTACACAAGTCACATGTCAAACACGCATTGTAAACTTCCTTACAAACGCATTTCAAATAATATCAATTATTTCAACAGTATATGAATTGGCACAATGGTTGCTTTGGCTAATATAAACACGCTAAACCCCGACCCTTGTGTGAGGAAATTCATGGCTAATATCTTAAAAAGAAATAAAGCGCTTTCGGTCAATCCGCTTAAAGCCAGCCAACCGATTGGCGGCTCGTTGGCAACGCTAGGCTTTAATCGCGCGATGCCGATGCTGCACGGATCACAAGGTTGCACCGCTTTTGCGAAGGTGTTTTTTGTGCGGCATTTTCGCGAGCCGATTCCGTTGCAAAGCACTGCGATGGATCAGGGCAGTTCGGTAATGGGGGCGGATGAAAATGTTCGGGAAGGTATTAGAAGCATTGCCGAAAAATCCCAGCCAGCATTAATTACCATTTTAACGACTGGTTTAGCAGAAACGCAAGGCTGTGATGTGCAGCGCAATGTTAGGGAGTTTCGGGAAAATCACCCTGAATTTGCCGATATTGCCGTGGTAGGGGTTAGTACCCCTGATTTTACTGGCAGTGTGGAAACCGGCTATGCCGCGACGCTCACCGAAATTATCCGTGCCGTTGTACCGGAGGCCAAAACGGTGGGCACTTACCCAGGCAAAAGAAAGCATCAAGTGAATGTCTTGGTGAGTTATATGCTTACCCCCGGCGATCTGGAAGCCTTACGTGATATTTTTGAGCAATTCCACCTACGCCCTGTGTTTGTGCCGGATATTTCTGATTCATTGGATGGTTGCTTAACGGCAGAAGACTTTAGTCCCGTCACCATTGGTGGTACGTCATTGTCGGAAATGGCGACGTTGGGTGATGCGGTGGCAACGTTGGTAATTGGGGCGTCTCTTTACAAAGCTGCAGAGTTGCTGGAAGAAAAAACGGGCGTTAAAACATATACGCTCGATCATCTGTATGGCTTAAAAGCCAATGATGCGCTAATAACTATATTGGTTGAGGTTAGCGGAAAGGATGTCCCTGAGCGTATCGAACGGCAACGTGCACAATTACAGGATGCCATGCTAGACACGCATTTTATGCTGGGTCAGTTACGTATTGCTATTGCCGCCGATGCTGATTTACTAGACGCTTTTGTTGATCTTTTGCAAGAAATGGGCGCGGAAGTTGTTGTGGCTGTCACCTCTTGTAACGTGCCATTATTAGCTAAAATTCCGCTTTCCAGCGTAAAAATTGGCGATCTTGAAGATATGGAACTTATCGGTAAAGCTGAAAAGGCGCAACTGGTGATTGGTAATTCCCATGCAGTGGACAGCGCAGAGCGATTGGGCGTGCCGATTTTAAGAGCCGGTTTTCCGTTGTACGACATTATTGGAGGCTATCAAAAAACTTGGATTGGTTATCGCGGCACACGCCAAACACTGTTTGATTTGGCTAATTTGGTGATTAATTTTACACACGAGGAAATTCCCGTTTACCGTTCAATTTATGCCCAAAAACCTGCCAGCGAACTCAGCGAACCATTAGGTCATGCATCATCATGTCATGCATCATCATGTCATTAACCCGCCACATGCACGTTGTGCAAACTGAAGAGGAGATGAAGTTTATGGAAACGGCATTAAAAATAGCGTTTGCTACCTCGGATATGCAAACGGTCAATCAACATTTCGGTTCGGCTAAGTCTTTTGCTGTGTATGCGGTTGATCCTGACCACTCGAAAATGCTGGAGGCGGCGCAATTTGGGGAGCTGAGCCAAGACGGCAACGAAGCGAAACTGTCGATAAAGATCGATTTGCTTGAAGGTTGTGCGGCGGTGTATTGCCAAGCCATCGGAGCGTCGGCGATTAATCAGATCATCGCGCGTGGCATCCAGCCCGTTAAAGTGCATGAAGGCAGCAAAATTACTGATTTGATTGTTGATTTGCAAAATGAAATGAAAGCCGGGCCGTCCAGTTGGGTCGCCAAGGCAATCCATAAACCCAAAAAAAATAATCCTGATCGCTTTAAACAGATGGAAGAAGATGGTTGGGATGAGTAACCAGCAATAACCTTTAAAATTTTTAACGGAGAAAAAACATGGCGACAGCAACCTTAGTGGTACAAGAAGATGATGCCCTTCTTGGATCAGATATTGTTAAAGATATGATTAAACAATTACGCGCGATTGATGCGTACGATACTTATGCGGGTTGGTCAACGGCAAAAATCATTGATCCACTCGTGTTGACTAAAGAACGCAAACAAGCGATTCCCGTAATTGGCGACCCTGATGAAATTACCATTGCTCGTTTGAAAGCTTATTACAATTCACTCGCAACGCTAATTGAGCAAAAAACTGGCTTGATGGCAGCACCGATGGTGCATATTACTCATGAAGGGTTTGGACGTGCCTTGGTAATGGTCGGTAAATTAGTTGTCGTTGATAAAGTATTGCGCGATACCCATCGTTTTGGTTTTGGTAGCTTGGACGATTTGTGCAAAAAAAGCGATAAGGTTATCGAAAAAGCGTTGGGCTTAATTGAAAAATATAAAGCAGCAGCAACAGATTAAGGTGGTCTTATGTCCGATGAAGTGATTAAACAATTGGAAAAAGAAGTCAAAAAAAACAAGCGGCTCGCTAATGAACAAGCAATGGTATTACATGACCTGATTGAAGACAGCTTACCGGAAGGGTACGGCGAATTAATGGGTATTGCACAAGCAACCTATGATGCCTGTATTGCTTGGGATCAAGCCAATCAAAAACTTAAAGCGGCAGGGGGGTAGAGTATGGCTGATTTTGTAACGGGTGTTACTTTTGGCGGCAGCGTCTGGACGCCGAGCTACGTCACGGACATTAATCAAAATACCTGCATCGGCTGTGGTCGCTGCTTTAAGGCGTGTCCGCGCGATGTATTTGATTTGGTGGAAAAAGCCGAAGCCCTTGAAGCGGAGGACTTTGGAGATGATTATGGTGATTTTGAGGACGATGATGATAACAGTATGGTGATGAGCATAAAGAATGCTCTTGATTGTATTGGTTGTGAGGCCTGCTCTAAAGTCTGTCCTAAAAACTGTTTTACACATGAACATAAGCAAGCGGCTTAAGGAGTATTACCATGCCAAGACCTGAAAAACATGTATTTGTGTGCACCCAAAATCGTCCGCAGGGACATCCTAGGGGTTCTTGTGCCAGTAGTGGTTGTGCGGACGTCATGAATGAATTCATGAATGAAATCCAAAATCGCAATCTGTTTGAAAAAATTGCCCTCACCAATACGGGCTGTATGGGGCCCTGTAGTATGGGGCCGAGTGTGCTGGTTTATCCTGAAGGCATTATGTACGGTAAAGTAAAAACCGCTGATGTGAAAGCGATTGTCGAACAGCATTTGTTGGGTGGTGAGCCAGTAGCGAAATTAGTAGTGCCTAAAGAGGTGTGGTGACGGTTGTGGAAGCAATAATTGAAGAAATTATTCAGCAAAAATATCCTTTAGGATTAAGTGTTTGCCAGAGATTAATAGAAGAAATAAACAAGCTGGGCTTTGCGGCGGGTGAAATTAGCTATTTTCCTCTTTATAATGCAGCCACTTTTACGCTCATTAAAGACCCTTTTACTGGTATGCATAACTTAATAGGGCATTGGTTTAACGCCGTACAAGCCCATCGTATCGGTTCACTACAGTTTAATAGCGATGGCTCGGTTTATGCCGAATACGATGTCATTAAACCCCATCCCACCAACGCGTATTGGTTTGTTGAAAGCGTGACCGTTTGGGGGAATCTGTCGCAATTGAAAGCAGAGGCTAAATTATTGCCGATGCCGAAATAGCTAAGTCATTGGAGCGAGCATGAGCAACCCTCAGCGAATCTACGAACTGTTGCTGGATTATGCGGCCAGCGATTGCCAAGTCAACGCGTTAAACATTGGGCGGGTATGGACGGCATGCAAAACCGATGCCGCAATAGGCATGGCGATGAGTCCGGCGTCGTACACCCGCACTTTGCCGTGGTCAGGCACCTTAGTGGGTAAATCCTTAGGCGAATTGGCCTGCTGGATTAATGCTTGGGAGCCGTATAAAGCCACCGTCGGAATGTCGGCAATCAATTGTAGCCTCAATGCTCATGAGCTCCCCGCAGGTATTACCCTGCTGTCACCCATTAACGGCGGAAACCTCGCCGTATTTGAACATTTTCTGCCGCAACTCGCCGATAAAAAAGTCGTGGTTATCGGTCATTATCCAGGGATAGAGCGTTATACGGAGCAAGTGGATCTGCATATTATCGAGCGAAATCCAGTTGATAATGATTACCCCGATCCTGCATGTGAGTTTATCTTAGCCGACGCAGATTGGGTGTTTCTGACCGCCAGTTCCATTCCCAATAAAACCTTCCCGCGCCTAGCTGAATTGTCACAACATGCCACTACTGTGTTAATGGGGCCTACTGTACCGTGGTTACCAGAATTACACCTATTTGGTATTGATTATTTGGCAGGTATTGAAGTGGTTGATCCTGTTAAACTTTATGAAACCGTTGCCGAGGGTGGCGGTGTACGTGTTTTTGAAAATGGGCTGCGCTACCGCATTGTTGATTTAACGCCCGACAACAGTATGGCGTGGCTGAAAAATAACATTGCTCAAGATTACGTTGAAAAGCAGCGACTAAATTCAGCAATGGAACATTGGTATACGTCGGGGAAAACCAGCCGTTTTCCTGATTTTAATTCGCTCAATCAAATCACCACGCGCCTTTCACGCATGGACAGCAGTTATAAACACTTATGGGATACGCATCAATGTGAGTAACGCTTTTACAGTGATTCAGTTGTCCAAGCGTGCGTTTTACTTTAGGATATTGCGGTAAATTATGCAGTCTGTTGCAAATAAATTTTATTTCCATATGCAAGGTTAAAACCCCCGCCTTTTAGGCGGGCAGATTTATCTCCATTTTTAGAGGCTAGTATAATAAGGATTTTGGGCGGGTTTAAGAAATGGATTATAGATATGGTAGTCATACGGTATTCCGAATT
>JAPLRW010000105.1 GCA_026398935.1 Methylococcales bacterium | reverse complement strand
GCGGTCATATAAACGCACATCAAACGGAGCAGCAAACAGACGGCATTTTTTATGATTGAAAAACATAGCCAATGGACGTGTTAAATTCATAGAAACAGATTGATGCTTCACATTCGGTGCAGGTGACATCAACATGATTTTACCTTTAATCAGTTCAATAGCGTCATTGAGCTGCCAGGTTAAGTAGTCTGCGTAACTATAGGTCTGGTTTAAGTCCAGTTGCGAGAGTTGGGTAATTTTAGGCATGGGTTAATCCTTATGTTTCAAGCAGTGGTTATGGCTTGAGATCAGTATAACAAAATGCCCTCCGCTTACTAAAAAACAGGACTTGTTAATCAATGTCTTCGTCAACATATCCAGCGAAATGCATTAGCAATGAACATTCGTGTCGTGTGAAACGTAAGTTTTTAGCGTAAGTTAAACACACTCACCGATTTGCTCACCCAGTTTGACCACTTTCTCGGCGGTAAAATCAGCTTGCCAGCGTACGGCGTCGTTGCCAAACAGGACGATAATCGTGGAGCCCATATTAAAACGTCCCATTTCTTCGCCTTTTTGCAGGGTAGGGGCGTTGTCTTCATACAGCCAGTTACGCACCGAGGTGATAGTCGGTGGTGTAACGACACCATGCCAGACGGTTTCGACGCTGGATACAAAAATCGCACCGACTAATACCAGTGCCATAGGCCCAATCTCGGTTTCAAAAATACACGCAACACGCTCGTTTCTGGCAAACAAACTGGGAACGCTGTTAGTGGTGGCGGTATTAACACTGAATAAACGCCCAGGAATATGCACCATTTCTTTCAACGTACCGCTCAACGGCATGTGCAGACGATGGTAATCTTTGGGGGACAAATAGATAGTGCTATAAACACCGTTATTGAATGCTTCGGCCCGCTGGGCGTCACCACCCAGTAATTCAGTAGCGGTGAAGGATTTACCTTTGGCTTGAAAAATACGCCCATCGGTAATATTTCCAGCCTGACTTACCGCACCATCTGCCGGGCAGGCAACCGCATTGGCCGCACTCGCAATCGGTCTTATCCCCGGTTTTAATGCACGCGTAAAAAAATCATTAAAGCTGGCGTAGGTCGTGATGTCAGGTTCAGCGGCTTCCGCCATGTTGACGCCATAGTAGTTAATAATTTGTTGTATAAACAGATTTTTCCACGCGGTGTTTTTGGAGTGGGTTAATACACTCATCATTTTAGACAGGCTATGATGCGGCAAAATATATTGCGGTAATGTGGTGAGGGCTTCTTTTAAGTTCATAAATGAGGGGGAGTTATGTGGGTTTTTTTCCGCTTAAACCATAGGCAAAAGCAATCACTTCTGCAACAGCAAGGTACAGTTCGCGTGGAATTTCATCGCCGAGTGGAATTTGCGCGAGAACTCTAGTGAGTTCAGGATTGGTTTGTAAAGGGACGCCATGTTGCTCGGCAATCTTTAAAATTTGTTCGGCATTAAGACCTACCCCTTTAGCGGTTACTTTCGGCGCGTTTTGTCCATCGTACTTTAACGCAACGGCAATATCCGTTTGGTAATAGGTCTTAGCCATGTGGATGTTTAGGGGAGCATCACTAAAGCGGGTGCTTGCCAGTTTTTCGCAGTATGTTCGACAATGACCGTGGTATAAATGCCGCCGCGGACATTAAATTCCGCACGGATGCGCATAAAGCTAGGTTCGATAGCACTGACAATATGGTTAAGCATTTCATTGGTAATGGCTTCATGAAAAGCACCCCGTTCACGAAAGCTCCACAGATACAGTTTTAACGCTTTTAATTCTATACAGGTTTTGGCCGGAATGTATTCAATCGTGATGGTTGCAAAATCTGGTTGGCCGGTTTTAGGGCAAAGACAAGTGAATTCTGGCGTGTGAATACGAATCGTGTAATCACGTTCTGTTTGTGGGTTAGGAAAGGTTTCCAATTGCGTGCTTGGTTGGGTAGTCATTTAGATTAACGGTCTCAATAAAATAAAAAGGTCGAAGTTCAGGGCAATATCATGAATAATGCGCGATTATTATGCGGTTCATTTTTAGGATATTCTACCAGTAATGCAACTGGAAAAAATCAAACTTGCGGGTTTTAAATCATTTGTTGATCCTACCACGATTCCGATCAATGGCAACTTAACGGCTATTGTAGGACCCAATGGGTGCGGTAAATCTAATATTATTGATGCCATTCGTTGGGTCATGGGTGAGAGCTCGGCTAAACATTTGCGCGGCGGTAGTATGGCCGATGTTATTTTTAACGGCTCTTCAGGCAGAAAGCCGGTGAGTACCGCGACGGTTGAGCTGGTCTTTAATAATACCGCGAATAAGTTGGGTGGCGCGTATGCGCAGTACGATACGATTTCGATTAAACGGCAAGTGGGTCGTGATGGCTCGTCGGTGTATTCCTTTAATGGCAAAAATTGTCGCCGTAAAGATGTGACGGATTTATTTTTAGGTACGGGATTAGGTGCTAGAAGTTACGCAATCATTGAACAAGGTACGATTTCACGCATGGTGGAGTCTAAACCCGAAGAGTTGCGGGTGCATATTGAGGAAGCGGCGGGGATTTCTAAATATAAAGAACGCCGTCAGGAAACAGAAACGCGGATGCGTAATACGCGTGAAAATTTAGAACGCTTGACGGATTTGCGTGATGAAGTGGATAAGCAAATTGGGCATTTACAAAAACAAGCGACAAAGGCGGAGCAGTATACCCAGTTAAAGCAACAGGAACGCCGCACTAAATTAGAATTACTGGCTATGCGCTGGGATGCGTATCAGCAAACGTCAGGGAAATTGGCGCAAAAATTACAAGCGGTCGCTGCAGAGCATAATCGCGGGTTTGTCGAAGTGCGTGAGCTTGATCGGACTATTATTGCACAGCGGGCGTTATATAAAACCTTGCAAACCACTCAAGAGCAGAGTCAGGGTGATTATTACCAGGTTTCAGCCGAGTTGGGGCAGTTAGAACAGACTATTCGTCATAATGAAAAAGATCAGGAGCAAACCTTACTGGACATCGAGCGCTTAGAAGAGCAGTCGGCACGGGCGTTACACGATTTACACGAGGATCAGCAAGCCTTAGAAGACATTTGTGCGGCGTTAGTGGAATTTGATGACACGTTAATTGCCGCCAAGCAGCAAGAAAGCGACTGTTTAACCACGCAGCAACAACTTCAGCAACAGCAGTCACACTGGCAGCAACAGTGGGATGCGTATCGGACGGAATTCGCACGTTACAAAGAGCAAGCGGAAGTGCAGCGGGTCAGTTGTGTGCAGTATGAACAGCAAAATCGGCAATTACACAGTCGTTTGGATAAGTTACAGAGCGAGCGTGCCGCGTTAAAAACCAGCCAATTAGCAGAAGAATATACGCAGCTGGAAGCGCGTGTTGAGTATATTGAGCAGCAGCAGGCGGCGTTACAGGCAGAATTGCAGTTGGCGTTACAGCAAATGGGGCGGCAGCAAGTATTGCATAAAGCGTTACAGACACAGTTACAAACGTGGCAAGCCAGCTTGCATAACGTTATGGGTAAAATAACTGCCTTAGAGTTGTTGCAACAACATGCGATGGGTAAAGATAATCAGCCGTTACTGAACTGGTTGCAGCAGATGCAGATTGCTGATCGGCAACGTTTGGCGGAGTGCATTGCTGTTGAACCGGGTTGGGAAACGGCCGTAGAAACCGTTTTGGGCGCGTGCTTGGAAGCGGTTTGTGTCGAGGGTGTCGCCGCGTTATTACCTGCTCTGGCGGATTTAAGTGGGCAATCATTAACCTTGTTTGCAACGGATGCTGTGCCATTAGCGGCATTAGAAACGCTTGATACCTTAAAGCCAGAAAATCTAACGCCCTTGTTGCAGAAAATTAAAGCACCTTGGCCGTTAAACAGCCTATTGAGCGGTATTTATTGCACGGCAGATGTGATGAGTGCGCAATTGTTACTGGGGCAATTACAGCCAGAGGAATCTATTGTTACCTTGGATGGCACATGGTTAGGTACTCAATGGGTAAAGATTATTCGTACCCAAGATGCAAAGCACGGCGTGTTGCAGCGTGAACAACAGCTCCGATCTTTAAAGCAGCAACAAGCAGACTTGCATGCTGAGATTGCAGAAGCAACTGAGCAGCTAGAGGCTATCGACACGAGGTTAACGGCGACACAATTGCAGCGTGACGTGCTGCAACAGGAAGAAAAAACCTGCACGGCGGACGCTGCACATGAGCGTTCACAGCTGAAAGTTTGTCAGACGAAAATGCAGCAACAACACCATCGTTTACAGCAGCTTGACGGTGAGATTGATGATACACTGGCCGAAATACAGGCGGTTGCCGAGGCGGTGAATGAGGCAGGTATCTTACTTGCAGAAGCAACCTCTGTGTTAGAATCGCTAAATGAGCAGCAACAGCAGTTGGATCAAAGCCAGCAGCAGTTGCAGCGACAGCAATTTGCGGCTGAGCAGGCGTTAAGTCAAGCGCAGAGCGAGGTGCATCGTCAGGTTGCACAGCGTGAATCGTTGCGAACGTCTGAAATTTTAACCGTAAAACAAATAGAACGGTTAAAATTACAACATCAACAAGCGGTTGAGCACCAAGAGCAGTTGCGGCAAAAATTATATGATTTAGCGCAGCCGTTGGATGATGAGCGCATGGATTTGGAGCAGTTGACGCTTAAAAAGCAGCGTTTAGAGCAGCAGTTGCGTGAGCAGCGCCAGGCAGTGCAGCAAACTGAAAGTAGTGTTACCGCGTTAACAGAAACACTTGTTAGATTGCAGCAAGCGTTAGAAATGCACAAGCAGCAGTTGGATAAGATTCGCTTTGAACAGCAAGAATGTGATGTTAGGCAGCAAACGGTGAGCGAGCAACTACAAGAGTTGGAAGTCGATGTTGTAGCAGTATTGCGGGAGTTGACGCAAGATGCGCATACAACGGAAGTGATATGGAAAGCAATGCTGGATAAATTGACGGCACAAATCGCTGATTTAGGGTCGATTAATTTAACGGCTATTGATGAATACCAAGCACAATCGGAGCGGCTGCGTTTTTTGAACGAGCAGCATGCGGATTTAATATTGGCACTGGACACGTTAGCGCAAGCGATTAGCCAAATAGACAAAGAAAGCCGACAACGTTTTAAAGAAACATTTGATAAAATAAACAGTGGCTTGCAGATAAAATTTCCTAAGCTATTTGGTGGCGGGAAAGCGTATTTAGAGCTTACGAATACGGACGTATTAGAAGCGGGTGTTACTATAATTGCGCAGCCACCCGGCAAACGGAACAGCTCGATACATTTGCTGTCGGGAGGCGAGAAAGCATTAACGGCAGTCGCTTTGGTGTTTGCCATTTTTGAGTTAAACCCAGCGCCGTTTTGTTTGCTGGATGAGGTTGATGCACCGTTAGACGATGCGAATGTTGGTCGGTTTTCGCAGATGGTGGCGGACATGTCAGAAACAGTACAGTTCCTGTATATTTCTCACAATAAAGCCACGATGGAAATAGCAAAACAGTTGGCAGGTGTTACCATGAAAGAACCGGGCGTATCAAGAATGGTAGCGGTTGATATTGAAGAAGCAGTGAGTTTGGCAGAAAACTAATGGATAAAGAACTATTAAGAGTTGTAATAATTGCAACGGGATTGATTATTATCATCGGCATGTTGTTGTGGGGGTATTTTAGAAATCAGCACGGCTCTGAGGAGGAGGCGTTTTTAAAAGATCAGCAGGCAGAGGATGGTGAAGGGCTATTTAGTGGCATTGCACACACCTTTAAATCTTTATTGGCGCGTACCAAAAAGTCTGCGTATACGCGTGATGCCAGCGTCAAACTGAATCCAAAGCACAAGCCGTCTGTCGACTCAGGACTACGTGCGCTGTCTACAGCGGAATCTGCGCTTAAATCAACATCAGCACAAGATGAGGCGGATGATAGCGCTGAGCAGGATGCCTTTAAGCAGCATTTGCCGCGTTTAATTCAGCTCAGTATTGTCGCCAAAACAGAACATGGTTTTAATGGTGCGGATTTGGATAATATTTTTAATTCCGTGGGGCTGGAATATGGCAGTGTGAAGGTTTATGAACGCTTGGATATTCATCGCGGTGTTGATTTTAGTGTTGCGAGTATGGTTAATCCTGGTACTTTTCCTGATACGGATTTGGAATCATTTTATACGCCGGGAATTTCATTCTTTATGCAGCCGCAAACATTAGCAGACCCTTCCGCTGTTTTTGATGATTTAGTTTTGACGATTGATTTATTGGCCACCGAGTTAGATGGCATTATCTGGGATGCAGACCGTAATGTTCTTACGGATTATACATTTAATGCTATTCGAGCCAGTTTACGGTAGCTATAAAACCGTTGCATGGCTAAAGGCACTGCGCTATTCCCCCTTAAGCTTATGATTTAACCGTTAACATCTGTTAAAAAGATGTTAACGGATAGCATGGCTTAATCTATCGCCTTGCTTAAGGCGGATTGCCTTTATGACAATGTACGCCTCGTCAAAAAATAACCTCGTCAGCCAAATCGGCATTGTAAAATAATCAATCATTATGTCCAAAGAATATACGGATCTCGTCGCAACCATTAATCAGTGGAATGTTGCTTATCATGTACTGGATGCGCCTATGGTGTCGGACGCTGAATACGATCTGGCTTTTAGGCGATTATTAGCACTGGAAGCAGAAAATCCGGCATTAATTACTGCCGACTCGCCCTCACAGCGGGTCGGCGCCAAGCCGATTGATACGTTTCGTAAGATTGAACATCAGGTCAAAATGTTGTCGTTGGACAATGCCTTTTCACTGGAAGATACCGTTGATTTTTTTGAGAAAGCCGCCAAAGAGCTGGCACTGAATCTAAATGAATTGGCGGTATATAGCGAGCCAAAGCTGGATGGATTGGCTATTGCTATCCACTACCACAAGGGAATACTGGTGTACGCCGCCACCCGTGGTGATGGTCAAGTCGGCGAAGATGTTACGCACAATATTAAAACCATCCAATCAGTGCCGATTAAATTGGCAACGGATAACCCACCAGACATATTGGATGTGCGTGGCGAAGTCTTTATGCCAAAAATCGCGTTTGAGAAGCTGAACCGTTTAGCGCAACAAAACGATGCAAAACTGTTTGTTAATCCACGAAATGCGGTAGCTGGAACGGTGCGGCAAATGAATCCTAAAATTGCTGCTGAACGAGATTTGCAATTTATTCCTTATGGACTGGGTGAATACTCTAATGAGCAATCATTTAGTGCGCACTCTGAGGTTATGGCTTATCTGGTTTCGCTTGGATTTAAAAAAAATGCACATTGCTATGCTTTTTTAGGGTCTGTTGCGGCATTTGAGAAAAATTATACAGAGATGGTGCGGTTAAGAGACGATTTGCCGATGGAGATTGATGGCATCGTTTACAAAATAGATGCGCTGCAGCAGCAAGCAAGATTAGGTTTCACGGCACATCATCCCAAATGGGCGGTTGCTAGAAAATTTCCCGCTGAGCAGGTAGTCACTCAATTACTGGGGGTTGATTTTCAGGTGGGGCGTACAGGTGTTTTAACGCCTGTTGCGCGCTTAGTACCGGTATTTGTGGGTGGTGTCACGGTGAGTAATGCCACTTTGCATAATATGGATGAGATCGAACGGCTGGGCTTGCATATTGGTGAGAGCATCGTTATTCAGCGCGCAGGGGATGTCATTCCAAAAATCGTCAAAGTCGTCGCTTCCGGCGCAGAGCAGCTGCCCATTAGTATGCCTGAGCGTTGTCCGGTTTGTGATGCGGTGGTTGCGCGCATTGAAGGGCAGGTGGCTTATTCGTGTACCAATGGCTTGCTCTGCAGCGCGCAAAGTGCTGAACGCATTCGGCATTATGCGTCACGAAAATTTATGAATATCCAAAATCTGGGGCCGAAATTAATTGAGCAACTGTATGGTCTGGGTATGATCAAAACTATTGCCGATATTTATACCTTGAAGGTCAGTGATATTGCTAATCTGGAAGGGTATGGCGAGAAAAGTGCGCAAAATGTCATTGATTCAATAGTGGAATCAAAAACAACTAAATTGGCAACATTTTTGAGTGCTTTGGGTATTCATGGTGTAGGGGAAGAAGGCGCAAAAAATATTGCCAACGTTTATAAAAACATTGATGCACTGTTCGCGGCGATTGATGCCATTCCTGATGCGTTTTCCGATGACGATTTAGCGGTGTTTAAAGACAATATTCCTAATTTTGGGTTGGTTATGTCCAAAAACGTGGTCACTTTTTTTAAAGATGCGCATAATCGCTCGATTGTTAGTGCTATTCTTGCGGCTGGTGTTGTGTTGGAACATACCGATACTGCATCAAATCAAGCGCCTATTCTGGCGGGGCAGACGTGGGTTTTAACCGGAACATTGCAGATGCCGCGACAAGAAGCGAAGGCGATACTTGAACGTTTAGGTGCTAAAGTGGCAGGATCGGTCTCTAAAAAGACCCATTGTGTGCTGGCGGGAGAAAATGCGGGATCTAAATTAGCTGACGCGCAGGCGTTAGGGGTAGCGGTGATGGATGAAGCGGCTTTTTTAACCTTGATTAATGGTTAAGGTGGTTTCGGTGGTTCAATGGGGTCGTGGTTATTCAATACCGCTGATGAGCCGCGTATAAAAACCAGTCGCATTATTACAGTCAATGCGGTTGCATTAACTGTAATAAAACCAAGCGAAAAGACTTGCGTTGGTAACTGAATTATTTGGTTAGTTTGGCACTGAGTTGTGCTGAACATTGACCAAAATAAGTACCTACAACGATAGAGATAGGAATAACCAGTAAGGGATTGTCTAAAGAAATGCTTAATAGCACGTCAGTGGATAATTTACCGGGTGTTTGCAATAAATAGGCAAACGTTGATGAGTAACCCAATACGCTGGCTGGAATAGTCGCCAGTTGTGGAATATCGGCTGCAAGGCACATAACCACGACTGAAACCGCAACGGTGATAGCTGCCATTACTGGAAAACCCAACGCGGTAGTTGCAGGAATATCCGCTAAAATGATAGCGGTTAACCACGCCATAAATACGCCAAAAATACCGCATACGATGGTATTGATTAGCGCTTCTTTGTTAGCACCTAGGAAAAAATAGGCTGCCCATGCAATGGTTGCTGCCCAGATGAAAAAAACACCGCTGGCAGGGCCGACCGCTAAAAATGTTGCAACGCCAGACAGGGCGCCAATGCTTAAAGACAGTGCTGTAAGTTTATCCATAATAGTTATCCTAAGTTGTCACCTCATAATGGTTTAGTCATATTTTACAGTGAGGTGGTTCTATAAAATCTAACGCGATAGCCCTTCTTCTGTATCTCTATACAACCCAGTAGAAGTGAATACCGTGCGTGCATCATGCAAAAGCACTCTAGTCACTGTCAGATTCTATACGCTACACAGGCTATAAACAAGTCAGGTGCGATTTTTAAACGTTAAAAATCCGTGGGCGCGTTGTACGGCAGATTACGGGTGCTTGATGCGGCAAGAGGCAGCAGGGTATTAAAGCCCCGCGTTGATGAATGCTTTGTTGATGGCTGCGACAATTTGCCACATATAAAAAAAAGCTATTATGTATTAGAATTGTATTAACTCTTGTATGCGCTCCTTTATCAGAGGCTTGAGTTTATATCCTTCTCTTTATATGCGGCTTATATTTATTATAAACCGCATTTTTTTTGCGTTTTTTTTAGCGTGGCAGGTGCGTTAAGACACCTCATGTTTTATTGTAATGCGCATTATTCCACACGTCGAATGCATGATGACTGCGACAATTTGCCACATTTTAAAAAAAGACATGCTGTATTAGAATGGCCGTAATTCTTGTATGCACTGTTTTACCAGAGACTTGAGTTTATATCCTTCCCTTTATATGCGGTTTATTTCTTTAAGCCGCATTTTTTTTGCTTTTTTTTGTTTTTTTTTTGCTTTTTTTTTGTTTTGCAGCTCCGACAGGAGCCTAAAATAGGCACTGCTCAATATCGCATACTCATCTTATGACGGGATACGTCAGTATTATTATGCTTTTATGGTTGCTTGATTCTAACAGAATGGCTGGGGTTTTTACGCGACAATTGCCGGAAAAAATGCGCTGTTTTTGGTGGTGAAATGTGTGCAATATAACTGCGATGATAAATAACGGTAAACCGATAAACTAGACGCATAGCGCCCAGCTTATCGGTATTAAGGGGCGCGAGTTTAGTCGTCGCCACCGAAGATGCCTAAGAATTGCAGCAAAATAGTAAACAAGTTGTAGATCGACACAAACAATGAAACCGTCGCCATAATGTAGTTGGTTTCGCCACCATGAATGATTTCACTGGTTTGATATAAAATCATTGCCGACATAAGCAACATAAACATTGCGGATACGGCTAATGATAAGCTGGGGATGTTGAATACCATCGCACCGATGCCGGCCAAGAAAGCCACCAAGATGCCTACCATTAAGAAGCCACCCATAAAGCTGAAATCTTTACGCGTAGTTAATGCGTAGCCCGATAGCCCTAAAAATATAACCCCAGTGCCACCTAATGCTGTCATGATTAAAACATGACCGTTAGCGAACGAATCGACGTACATGTTTAAAATAGGCCCAAGGGTTAAGCCCATGAAGCCCGTTAAAGCAAACACGCACAATATACCTATGCTGCTGTTGCTAAATTTAGAAGTTAAAAACAACAAGCCAAAATAGCCAACCATGCTGACAATCATGCCTGGATGCGGTAAGTTGAGCGCCATAGCAAGCCCTGCGGTTACTGCGCTAAATAGCAGCGTCATCGACAACAGCAAGTAGGTATTCTTAAGTACCTTATTGGTTTCCAGAATGCTGGCTTCTGAGCGGGTCGTGACAGTATTCAAATTCATATGCAAAATCCTTTAAAAGTTAAAAACATCACCTACAGTGACATAATAATGGTACAAGAGTTTCATTAAATATGTAATAACAACCGTATATTTTTTGTTTTAAGTACAATCTTTTATTTTGATAGGATAGTTTATGCTGGAGAAAGCCGTTGCCACACCCTATGCGCAGATAGGAGGCGAGATCGCCGTATTAACATTAGTAGAGCGTTTTTACTTTTATATGGACAGTTTACCTGCCGCAGCCCCCCTCCGAAAAATACATGCAGATGATTTGAGTGGCGCACGGGATAAATTGTTTAAATTTTTATCCGGTTGGTTAGGTGGGCCTGACTTATTTATTCAGGAGTTTGGACATCCGCGTTTACGGCAAAGGCATATTCATTTTGCGATTGGTGAAGCAGAAGTAGAGCAATGGTTGTTCTGTATGCATAAAGCTATGGATGAAATAACCATGGAGTCGACATTACGTGATAATTTGTGGCAGGCATTGACGCAACTTGCTCAGCATATGATTAATCAGTCACCTAATCCCGAATAGTACTGTAAAATTGCGCGAGTAAGCTACTCTCTTGAGGAGTTATTTTTGTTTTTTGTTTCTGGATGATTCAAGGTTCACCGTTATGACGCTATCAAAACAGTTTTTTTTATTCGTTTCTATCTTGATTTTAATGGTAGTTAGTCTTAATTTTATGGTAAACCTGAATAATTTTAAGCATAACTTAGCCGCTGAATCGCAAGTGCAAACGCAAGAGACAGCAAACGCCTTGGGTTTAATGTTAAGTCCTTACATGGGTAATGAAACAGATATTATGCTGGGCGCTATGATTGAGGGCATTTTTGATAGGGGGTACTATCAAGAAATAAAATTAGTTAACGGCGCAGGGAAGCCGTTAGTGATGGTTCGTCATGACGTAGATGTTACTGACGTACCGCACTGGTTTGCCGCCCTGTTCGCGATGCCTTCGGTAACAGCCAGTAGTCAGGTCAATGCGGCTTGGAATCCTGCCGCAACCGTGTTTGTTACCACGCAGCCAAACCATAACGTCTTAAAATTATTTACATGGGTTAAACAGGCGCTTTATGACGCTATAGCACTGTTATGCATTGCGATGTTGGTGTTGTTTTTACTGATGCGTTTTGTTTTACGGCCTTTCTTTAGCAATAACCCGTTAGCGCTCTCTTTATACAGACAATCCAACGCAAACGGTAACGTTAAGGTCAATATTGCATTTTTGAAAAAGCGTTCGCAGCGAGATGAGTTAACGGGACTTAAGAGAAAAAGTTGTTTTGAAAAAGATATGCAGCAATTGCATGCCGATAATGAAGCGGCTTTTGTGATGATGATTAAGGTTGATGGTTTAGCAGGGTTAGTAACAGAACAAGGTGGTGATGGTACTGATGCTTTTTTAAAGAGCTTTGCTGAAAAATTACAGTGGGTTATAGATAATCAAGTTGTTGGTCAAATAACCGCTTACCGTTTATTCGGCTCCGAATTTGTGTTGTTGGTACAAGAAATGACGCGTGAGCAGGTTGAACAACTGGCTAAAGCATTAAGTGACGGTTTTTCTGCTTTAGCGAGAGACTATCAGCGCTTTGATATTGTACACATTGGTATTGCGCCTTTTGATGCATTAGCCACGACGGCAGGTATTTTAGCGGCGGCCAATGAAGCATTTGAACAAGCGAAGTTAATTGGTGCAAACGGTTATTACATTAGAAAAAATACACTGCAAGCGAAAAATGGTGCAGCATGGAAAGCGCTCGTTTTCGATATTATTGATAACAATGACTATACCGTTGCGTTCACTGGGCAGGTCATTGATTGTAAAAACGCCACGGTGTTGATGGAAGATGCCGTGACACAGGCACATGCACAAGGTATTGCGATTACGCCTATCGGTACTTTTGTAGCCATTGCTGAAAAATTATCAAAAATAGTAGAATTGGATAGAGGTATTACGCAAAAAGTCATTGCTTATATTAATCATGATGCCATTGAGCATGCTGTCGCGATCAGTTTGTCGAGCTCTACCATTAAAGACCCGGCATTTCGACGTTGGTTAGAGAAAGCAATTGGACAGCAGCCCGTTGCTAAACAACTTATTTTTAGTTTCTCCTCGTATGCGGTGGCGAAAGAAATGGCCGTGTATAAAGAATTTATTGAATTTGTGCATGCATTGGGGGCAAAAGTGATGTTAAAGCGCTTTGAAATGCAGCTGTTGTCGCTTGAAATAGCCAATGCCTTAAACGTCGATTATATTCGTTTACCGCGTACCTTAAGCCATGACTTAGTGGCAGATCACAACAAACGAAATTTTGTTGAAACTATGCTGGGGGTTGCGACACGCTTGGGTATTCCAATGTTAGCTGAAAATGTGCGCAGTGATCAGGATTACCAGTTTGTGCAATCTCTTGGATTGGCGGGAGCGAGCCGCTAAGCCTGTTTTTAAGGTTTGGGGTAAAGCATGTTAAGTAACGCTTATCAAATTCGACGCAGTGCGCGGGCTAAATTAGTCCGTATTGTGGTTTCGATCGATAAGGTTGAAGTGGTTGCACCCGTGCGTATGCCACAACAGCAGATTGCGCAGTTTGTTCGCTCAAAGCAAGACTGGATAACGGCTGCGCAGGCTAATGTTCGCTTAAAGGCCGCAGCGATTGTTCGCTTGTCACCCAGTGCTTACCGTGAGGGAGCGTTAATCCCTTATCAGGGCAGTCATTATGCGTTAACGCTAAATCCTACTGCTTTAAAGCGCATTAAGGTGGTGTTTGATAGCCAATTTCTGGTGTCTATTCCAACGTCATTGGACAGTCTTAATCAAGAAGTTGCGATTAAGCAGGCCTTAACCGCTTGGATGAAACAAGCGGTTAAAGTAATGATTATGCATTACGTACAGTTACACTCGCCCCGCTGTCAATTAGTGCCGCGAATGGTACGGGTTAAAACTCAAAAAAGTCGTTGGGGCAGCTGTAGCAGTAATAATGACATTACTATTAATTGGTTACTTATCTTAGCGCCGCCATTAATTGGTTACTTATCTTAGCGCCGCCAGTGATTCTGGAATACGTTGTGGTACATGAGTTGTGTCATATTGCGGTTATGAATCATTCGGCTGATTTTTGGCAGTTAGTCGCGCAACATTTGCCGGACTATCAACAGCACCGTCACTGGTTGAAACAGCACGGCGCTGGTTTAATGCAGGGGTTATAGGGCAGGGGTGGCGCGTTTATGCATTAAGTTCATGCAATTGCATGTTAATGATTTTTAACGTTGCTAAAACGCCGGCAAAGACTTGATTCGAATGAACGGCGCGGGTTTTGCGTAATCCATCGACACAATTCCACGTAATCACACATTCGGTTAGCGCATCGGTTTGTCCGCCTTTTGGTATTCTTACCTCGTAATCCGCCAGTTTAGGCAGGGTATACGCATGCGATTGCATGGCTTTGGTGATGGCATCAATAAAGGCGGAAAACCCCCCATTCCCCACGCCGGAAGCGACCTGTTCGACGCCTGACACTTTAATCCTGATACTCGCGGTTGATTCTAAATTAAAGCCGCTGGTGATCGCGTAATTAAGCAGTTTGATATGCTGGTAATGGGTACTTTCCAGTACATCGGCAATGATAAAGGGCAGGTCATCGGTAGTGATGGTTTGTTTCGAATCACCCAAGCTGACAATGCGCTCCAGCACTTTTTTCTGGTTTTCTTCTGACAGATCCAGTTCCAACAGTTCCAGATTTCTTTTAAGTGAGGCTTTACCACTCATCTTGCCCAGCGCGTAACTGTGTTTACGTGAGAAGCGTTCTGGCGCCAGTTTGGTTTTGTATAACCCGCCCTTTTGATCACCGTCGGCATGAATACCTGCCGTTTGCGTAAACACATCCGCGCCAATGATCGGGGCATTCGCTGCAACGCGTTTGCCGGAGAAATTTTCTACCATATTACTAATGCGGACGATATGGCTCTCATCAATGTTTAGCTGCATGTGCATTTTATCGCGTAACACCACGGCGACCTCAGCCAGGGAGGCATTGCCCGCGCGCTCACCCAGACAATTAATGGTGCAATGAATGGCGCTAACTCCTGCCTGTACCGCTGCCATAACATTGGCTGTGGCAAGGCCGTAGTCATTATGTGGATGAAAATCAAAAGCCAGATCGGGATAACGTTGGCACATATCACTAAGGTTAGTGAAAACTTCCTCCGGTGATAAAACCCCCAGCGTATCGGGCAGCATAAAATGACTGATACCGACCTGCTTTAGATTATCCATTAAGCCATAGACATAATCAGGACTGTTTTGGTAACCGTTCGACCAATCTTCCAGATACACATTGACCGTAAGTCCTTGTGCTAACGCGTACTGTATCGTTTGCAAAATGTCTGCAGTATGTTCGGCCAAAGTTTTGCCTAGCTGTTCACGGCAATGCTTTTCGCTGCCTTTGGTCAGCAAGTTGATAACGCTACCACGGGTCGCCACGATCCAGTCGACGCTTTTCGTGTGATCCACAAAGCCTAAAACTTCCACACAGCCGCTAAAACCTTCTTGTTTGGCCCATTGGTTAATGCTGGTGACGGCTTCTTTTTCGCCTTCGGATACGCGTGCAGAAGCAACCTCAATCCGGTCAACCCGTAGCGATTGTAACAACGCCTTGGCAATATTGACTTTTTCGATGGGTGTGAAGGAAACACCTTGCGTTTGCTCGCCATCGCGCAAAGTGGTGTCCATTAATTGGATTTTTCGGGATTCTGTGGACATGATTACTTTGTAGGTCAGGTATGTAGATGCCTAAATGTTACTTTTATCTAGGCTTTAGGGCTCGGAATATCAAGGTCTTTGCATATCTTAACAGCAAGAAACTCGTTGATCTCACGATGACGAGGAATTGCTGTGATTTTGCGTGTTAAAGCATTGAGATAGACGGTATGATTGCCACCTTCTCGCACTAATCGACAATTATGGGCTTCAATATGGCGCAGTAAATCAATCCGCTTCATGCTACCAGTAAAAACGGTTCACGAATAACCTCAATTCCTTGTAATTCTTCTTCCGCCAGCGCGCGGTTTACTTCTAATACCAAGGCGACGGCTTCGGCAAGATTGCTGCGCGCTTCATCGAGTGTAGCACCTTGTGTGTTAGCGCCGGGTAATTCTTCAATGAACGCAATGTAACCTTCGGGCACTTTACGGAATACGGCGGTGAAATGATTTTGCATGATTTATTTCCTGCGAGTGTAATTAAACATCTTCTACTGCACTGTGAAAAGCGTCATAGATTTCTTTAACTGTTTTCCCGTTGAATGTCCAATGCGGTGATGGCTGTAGCGGATAGTCAGCGGGCAGATTTAAAAGTTTTCTAGTCGCTGTAGTCAGCGAGCAAATGTCACCATTAAAATCGACTTTCTTTTCTTCCACAACGGTTACTTGTTCCTGGCCATTTTTTGAAACCAGTATCGAACCATTCGGAATGCCGAGTTCATGGAAATTCATTCGTGGACGTTTCGTATCCTTAAGGTTCTGTGCGGATTGTTTATCAACCGCTTCTACATCCGCTTCAAGTTGTTGTTCAAATTGAATTGTGATGTCGTCTACTTTTAACAGTTTCAAAACCGCAATGACCCGCTCAGCTTCGATTTTGAAAAACTCTCTATTAGGATTGATGCGGTTATTGCCGAAAGCGAAATGCAAGGCTTTCTCTACTTCGCTTGCATCTTTTACCTGACAGGCGAATGCACAATCAAATGGAACGGGAACGCCCGTTCCATAGAGTTGCTTCATACGTTCTTCAACTTCTAACTGCGTTGTTT
>JAPLRW010000169.1 GCA_026398935.1 Methylococcales bacterium | reverse complement strand
GCTTTCGGCGTTAGCAATCAACAGCTATTACTACCAAGCACCGTGGTCAAAAAGCTGATAAAGCAAAATGAGCGCTTGCAAGAACAAAATGCTTTTCAATCCGAGATTGAAGAAACAATCAAACACTTATTATATGAAGGAGATTTTACTTTAGAACAATTGCATACCGATTTCATTGCCTTTACTAAGCAACCTAAAAAATCTCCTTCTACTGGATTTAACCTAAAGTGTATCGACGATAAATATCTGCAAATATTTGATACGTTTACGATTAATAATCGTAAACGTGACTCAGCTTATACACGTAACGTACAAGCGGTTATGAAACGCTTTAAAGATGACGATGACGGGCAGCGTATTTTAAGAAAAGTTCCACTAAATTTTCTGAATGATATACAAAAGATAAAAATACACTATCCCAATTGTTTGAATTTCTTAATGTATGTTGAATCATTTGCGATGTTAGCACTGAAACAACCCTTCCCCGCATTTTACTTTCCTCCTGTTTTATTAATGGGGCCGCCGGGTGTTGGCAAAACCGCTGTAGTGAATGCCGTTGCAGATATCATAGGCATTGCCAGCCGACAAGTTGACCTCGCATCCAGTACCGCCGGATTCATTCTAAGCGGTATGAGCACTAATTGGTCTGATGCCAAAACAGGTGTGATTATTGATTTATTGCGCGATAACGAAGCCGCCAATCCAATTGTCATTTTAGATGAAATTGATAAAGCTTCGGCAGAAGCTAAATTTAATCCGCTTGGGCCATTGCATAGTCTACTAGAGCAACGAACTGCTGCTAAATTTATTGATGAAGCACTGGACTTGCCTGCTGACGCCTCTCACGTTTTATATGTTGCAACAGCAAACTCAATTGAACACGTTCCAAAAGCAATATTAAGTCGTTTCATTGTCATCCAGATTGATGCATTAAAACATGAACAACACGCTTACGTCACTCAGTCTATCTACGCATTATTACTACAGAGACATGATTGCAAAGGACTGTTTATCCAAAAATTATGCCCGGAAGTAATTGAGGCACTTAGAAACTATGCGCCGCGTACTATTAAATCCATATTAACAAGATCTTTAGCTCAAGCTGCAATGCGAGATCCAAAATCTAAAAAACTCACTATTACGCAAAGTGATTTGCTGTTTTTTAACCTAAAAACGTCAAACAACAGCAGCGACTACAATCGTAACCATTCGTTTGGTTTCTTGCAATAACACATTTACTTTAACCCACTATTTATTTAATAAGGCTGGCAATTATGCATACCATCATCACAGAAACTGAACAATTTACCCAAAAAACCTGCCCCAATTGTGGCACAATTTTTACTGTATCAACAAAAAAACGCCGAGGACCAACGCAAAAATTCTGCCGTTACCGGTGTGGTACTGATTATTTTTGTAAGCATGTACGCGATAAAAATTCTGAATTACAGCGTATGTCCGTCTATTTCCACCATAACCCGGAAAAAAGATTTCTGGCATCAACAAAGCAATCCGCGAAATTAAGGAATTTAGCGTTTGAATTAACTGCGGACTGGTTTAAAGAGCGATTAGATCGAGGGGTCTGTGAAGTTACTGGATTGCCGGTAAAAATCAAAGCTTACAAAAAAGGAGACAAAGGCAACCGCGGGTTTTATAGTCCATCAATCGATCGAATCGATA
The DNA here is from genome assembly GCA_026398935.1 of Methylococcales bacterium. Lineage (GTDB taxonomy): Bacteria > Pseudomonadota > Gammaproteobacteria > Methylococcales > Methylomonadaceae > SXIZ01. The sequence continues at coordinate 12,114 of JAPLRW010000169.1, read as the reverse complement.
ACAGTGTCGGGTATATTTTGTCCAATTGCAGGATGGTGTGCTGGGGGTACAATTTGAGTAAAAACAAATTTACTGATCGCGACCTAAATGCATTGGCCGTAGCCTTACTGATACAAAGCGTCCCTAAAATGGCAAGGGAGAATTTGTTAGATATGATACCTAATGTTCTGTTATCTTCACTTCCTACAGGACATCAGGTTTTTTAATTTTTACAAAAAGTCTACACCTACCTTACATAATCAAAATTTGGACATTAATTTTGATTCAAAAGATAGGGAACAATTTAAGAAACACAGAACACACTCATAAGTGTGTGTTCTGTGTTGTTCTCTTTTATAATCAGAACAATATTACGTTTTGTTCTGTTCTGTTCTCTTGTTTTCCATGACTCATCACCCAGTAACACTGTGCAAAGTTAATTCAAATCTATTTTTAGCTTTTTTTTACGCTACTTAAGTCGATAGGAATCATTGCCCGTTTCCAAAATATACCTTACGCGGTCACAGATGCGGATTTTGGAAACCATCTACAAAAAGCTAAAATCGGATTCAAAAGTATTTTTACTTGCTTGTTGGCGTCGATTAAAAAGGAACGTGTTCCGTTTTATTTGGTCATTACATTTTCAACACCGACTGAATTTATATCCTACTTTCACAATATGATTACTGCATAATGTTAAGAAAAATTTTTAGTTTACTTATAATCTTAACTGGCAGATGTTGCGCTTGTTTGTTCGGGGAAGTTTATTAAGATTCAATTTGATCCACCGTTCAAAGTGGGGCTGCAAGTGGGGCAAGACTGATATTTAAATATAAATTTCATTTAAAAACAACACCTTAATGCATATAATTGGCGGAGAGAGGGGGATTCGAACCCCCGATACGTTACCGTATACACACTTTCCAGGCGTGCGCCTTCAGCCACTCGGCCATCTCTCCATCTTCCTTATAAATCCTTTAGGAAGCCGACTAGGATAATGCAGATCATCCTTACTTGCAATGACTTTATTGTTACACGCTACTCCGCAGAGGCTTCCAACTCATCCCATCGCTTGTATGTTTGCTGTAATTTTTCATCCAGCGCCGCTAACTTATCGGTGATAGCGGCAATCGCTAACGCATCTTTACGATAAAAATCAGGGGCATTCATTTGGGAAGTTAGCGCAGCATGCTCGCTTTCTAATTGCTCAATGAGTGCGGGTAATTGTTGCAATTCTAACTGTTCTTTATAGCTTAATTTTTTCTTTTTGGTAATAACGGATTTATCAGCAGCTTTGGCGGCAACCTGTGCAGGAGCTTGTTTTCTGGCTTGCGATAACTGTTGCGTTTTCGCTTGTGAATAGGCCAACCAGTCAGAATAACCACCGACATAATCATTAATTACGCCATCGCCTTCAAAGACGAGGACACTGGTAACAACATTGTCTAAAAATGCACGATCATGACTGACCACCAGTAAGGTTCCTTCATAATCAACCAGTTTTTCTTCTAACAGCTCTAAGGTTTCCAAATCCAGATCGTTGGTCGGCTCATCCATGATAATTAAGTTGGCGGGCTTAGTAAATAAACGCGCCAATAACAAACGATTTCGCTCGCCACCGGACAAGATTTTAACCGGAGAGCGCGCCCGAGCAGGTGCAAATAAAAAATCACTCAAATAGGACATGACGTGTCGCTGATTACCGGCAATTTCGACAAAATCATTGCCGTCCGCCACCGTATCTGCCACCGTTAATTCAGGATCAAGCTGTTCGCGTAATTGATCAAAATACGCGACTTGTAATTTAGTGCCTTGTTCGATAACGCCGCTGGTAGGCTCTAACTCTTTCAGTAATAATTTTAATAACGTCGATTTACCTGCGCCATTAGGGCCGATTAAACCGATTTTGTCACCGCGCTGAATAAGCGTCGAAAAGTTTTTTACAATGGTTTGATTCTCGTATGCAAAACTAACATCGACGGCTTCAATCACTTTTTTACCCGAAGAGTCACCACGATCTAGGGTTAATTTACTGGTTCCCTGCACATTACGGCGTTCCGAGCGCTCGTCACGCAGTTTTTTTAAAGCGCGTACACGGCCTTCGTTACGTGTTCTACGGGCTTTAACGCCTTGGCGTATCCACACTTCTTCTGCCGCCAGTTTTTTATCAAATTCTGAGTTTTGATTCGCTTCGTCTTCTAACGCGGCGGCTTTGCGGCGCAAATAATCTTCGTAATTACCTTGCCATGAAACCAATTGCCCCCGGTCTAAATCAACAATACGTGTGGCCAGTTTTTGTAAGAATGAGCGATCATGCGTAACAAATAATACTGCGCCTTGAAAATTGAGTAATTGTTCTTCCAGCCAGGTAATACTTTCTAAATCCAAATGGTTGGTCGGCTCATCTAAGAGCAAAACTTCAGGATCAATAACCAACGCCTGCGCCAGTGCTACGCGACGTTTCCAACCACCAGAGAGACTGCTCACCATAGTATCTGCCGGTAAATCCAGTCGACTTAAAGTCGATTCAACCCGTTGCTGAAAATGCCAGCCATTATGGGTTTCGAGCTCATGCTGTAAATCACCCAGCTCTTTTAAGGCTTTCTCATCATCAAACTGCATATGCAAGGATAAATGATGGTAACGGGCAATCCATTGTCCCAAATCGCCCAAACCACTGGCTACGGCATCATAAATAGTCATATCACTGGTTAATACTGGCGACTGCTCCAACCAAGCCAGTTTTAACTCAGGTTGCTGCCAAATTTCACCGTGATCGGCATGCACATTGCCGGCAATGATCTTCATTAAGGTGGATTTCCCTTCACCATTGCGTCCGAGTAAGCCAACCCGCTCCCCTGCATCTAACTGAAAATCGGCGTGGTCGAGTAAAGCATGGGTTCCAAAAGCGATGGAGACATTGGTTAAGCGTAATAATGGCATGGGATGGCGTATTTATCCTGTAAAAATCATCTAAATTAAAGCCAACGCGTTTAAAACCGCGTGGTTTTGCTTGGTGTTCGCACGGTACTCACTGTTATGAATCAATAGTAAGTACCCTGTTCGCTCGCTAAGCCATTATATAGAATAATGCGGGGTAAGCTCTTAAGGCGGTGGAAAAATAAATCCACTGCATCAGCAATAAGCTGCGTAGAAAATATTGCTTTAACTTTCACGCAACCAAACACAATCGCCACTGGCTTTTTGAATAGCTTGTAAGCGTTGCTCGTGAAGCAGCAATTCCTCTGCGGTACATTGAATGACGGCTAACGGCGAACGACCGACCAGCACTTGCCGAATAATCGGCTGATCCGTTTCTGTATCGGCAACGGGCTCTTCATCCAATAAAGACCCCTGCCCGCCCGTCATTAGCAAATAGACATCGGCTAGAATTTCCGCATCTAATAATGCGCCATGCAATTCACGGTGGCTATTGTCTATACCATAACGTTTACATAAAGCATCCAAGCTGTTACGTTGCCCCGGATGTTTTTTTCGAGCATACACTAATGAATCAAATACCGTACTCAGCGCTTCAATGCGCTCTGCGTTTTTAGATAAGCGTGCAAGCTCATAATTCAAGAAACCCACGTCAAAGGGGGCGTTATGAATAACCAGTTCCGCGCCCCGAATAAACGCTAAAAAATCCTGAACAATGTCTTTAAATAAGGGCTTATCGGTTAAAAATTCATTGGTAATGCCATGCACTTCAATAGCCCCGGCATCAATAGTTCGCTCAGGATTAATGTATACATGGAAATGATTTTTTGTTAAACGCCGATTAATTAATTCCACGCAACCGATTTCAATAACCCGATGTCCTTCTTGTGGGTTAAGTCCGGTTGTTTCGGTATCTAACACCACCTGTCTTTTCTTTTGACGCGACATGCTATTTTCCTTTACAGAGTTGATTACTGTTTACTGTGTTTGCTATTTCAGCAGCTTACTTGCCACTGGCGAGGCGTAATATGCCCACATAGCCCGCCAAAACCATACGTAATATGTTAGTATTAACGCATGCAGATAACAGAAAAACAATATTAAGTATGAAAGAACAATTTGATGTCGTTATTGTCGGTGGTGGTATGGTGGGCGCGGCGGTTGCCTGTGGCTTGGGTGACAGTGCATTGCGTGTAGCCGTTATCGAGCAACACACGCCGGACGCATTTTCAGCAGAACAGCCGCATGATTTACGGGTTTCAGCGCTGAGCATTGCCTCTAAAAAAATCCTGGAAACCGTAGGTGCTTGGGACGGCGTTATTAATCGACGCAGCTGTTCTTTTAAGCGCATGCGCGTCTGGGAAACCGCTGGAAATACGGAGTTTTGCAGCGATGCTATTGATTATCCAGAGTTGGGGTATATTGTTGAAAACCGCGTAACGCAACTGGCGTTATTAGAGCGCTTGGCCGCTTTTAAAAATATTACATTATTCTGCCCGGTCAGCATTCAAAAAATTGATTACAACCCTTTAAGTACTGGTGATACCGCGAGCATTGAACTAAGCGACGGGCGTTGCTTGTCAACTAAGCTATTGGTCGCGGCCGATGGCGGTCAATCACGCGTACGGCAAGTGGTCGGCCTAGGGGTTAATAGTCGCGACTATCAACAACATGCCTTAGTGCTGTATGTCGAAACTGATTATGGGCAGCAAGATATTACGTGGCAGCGTTTTGTGGCTTCAGGGCCGCAAGCTTTTTTACCGCTCACTGGTCATTATGCGTCACTGGTTTGGTATCACTCTCCAGATGATGTGCAGCGTTTAAAAAGCCTGCCCGATGCTGAATTACTGCGCGAATTAAGCGCTACCTTTCCAGATTGCTTGGGGCATATAAAAGCCGTGTTGGGGCGCGTAAGTTTTCCACTCAAATGCCAACATGCGCAACACTATGTCAAACCCGGTGTTGCACTCGTGGGCGATGCCGCACACATGATTAATCCCTTAGCGGGACAAGGCGTTAACATTGGTCTTTTAGATGCTGCGGCACTCGCCGAAGTACTGATTGATGCTAACAACGCAGGGCAATCCATTGCCGATGTTAAGGTTTTAAAACGCTACGAACAGCGCCGTCGCCCTGAAAACTTAAAAATGATGACGGTTATGGAGCTTTTTTACCGTGTGTTTAGCAACGACATTTTACCGGTAAAATTCCTACGCAATTTAGGCTTAGGCTTGGCGGAACGTATACTTCCTGCAAAAAATAAGCTCATGCGTGCCGCAATGGGCTTAGAAGGTCAATTACCCAAACTGGCGCGCGGTGAAAAAATCGTGTAACCCTTATCTGAATACACCACGCTAGCATGCAGTCATGTTTATAATCTCGAGTACCGGCAACGCAAGCTTACACGGATAACGTCCCCTAAAGAGATGTTATCCGTTTTGTGGAACCCGACAACTAAACACTGACTGAGCACTGGTCACCACCATTCTTTAAACCTTTGAGCCCTGGATTTACGTTCCAGCTTGCCAATGGACTACATACTATGTCGCAAATTGTTGTTTGTGCGCTCTACAAATTTGTCACTCTGGATAACTTCCAGGCTTTACGCCAACCGTTACAAGGTGTTATGGATGCTCACCACGTCAGAGGCACACTGCTACTGGCCAATGAAGGCATTAACGGCACGATCGCTGGCACTCGATCAGGCATTGATACGGTATTAACCTGGTTACGCAGTGATTCAAGGCTGGTTGATATTGATCACAAAGAATCCTTGACCGATAAAATGCCGTTTAATCGCGCCAAAGTTAAACTTAAAAAAGAAATCGTGACGATGGGCATAGAAGGTATTGACCCAAAACGCGTCGTTGGCACATACGTCACACCGAAAGAGTGGAATGCATTACTGTCTGACCCTGAGGTTGTCTTGGTCGATACCCGTAATGACTACGAGTTTCAAGTCGGTACATTTAAAAACGCCATCAACCCAAACACCGTTAGTTTTCGAGAATTTCCGGGCTATGTAAAAGATCACCTTAATCCGTTGCAACACAAAAAAGTCGCTATGTTTTGTACCGGTGGCATTCGATGTGAAAAATCCACTGCGTATCTAAAAGAGCAAGGCTTTGAAGAGGTTTATCACCTTAAAGGTGGCATTTTAAAATACCTTGAAGAAGTGCCGCCAGAGGAAACCTTGTGGGAAGGGGAATGTTTTGTATTTGATGACCGCGTAACCGTTAATCATCAATTACAAAAAGGTATTTATGACCAATGCAATGCCTGTCGCTTGCCTATAACCGAAGCGGATAAGGTCAGTCCTCACTATGTACAAGGTGTTAGCTGTCTCCATTGTTTCGATAAAATAACACCGGATCAAAAAACACGTTTTATGGAACGCGAAAAGCAAATGGCATTAGCCAAGCAACGGGGTGAAGCACACATGGGGGCAGATGCCGCTAGAGCATTAGCCGCAAAACGTGACGCTAAACAACAGCGTTATCAGCGCACCTTAGCAACAAAAGAAAAAGAAAGCTCTAGTTAATTAGCTAATGTGCCGAACGCGATAATCGCTCGAAGCATGGCGTATTGCCTTACCATCCCATTTAAAGAGGACACAACGTATGCGCTGGAAAATAGGTCGACGCAGCACTAACATTGAAGATCGGCGTGACGAAGAAGCCTCCGGAGACGTTAGTAGCGGCGGTGGCTTTCGCTTAGGTGGGAAAACCATGCTACTGATTGTAGTAGTTGGATTGCTCATGGGGCAAGATCCCATTCAACTGCTCAGTATGCTGTCTGGCATGTCTGTAAATCCTCCCAGTGGCGTTAAGCACACATCTAGTACTAACAACAATGAAGAAGCTGATTTCGTATCGGTGATCTTAGCTGATACCGAAGATACCTGGGGGGCTATCCTGCCCAGTGCAGGGAAACAGTATCGCGCCCCCAAGCTGGTATTATTCACCGATCAGGTTGACTCAGCCTGCGGCATGAGTTCGGCTGCAACCGGGCCGTTTTACTGTCCAGGCGATCAAAAAGTGTATATTGATCTCGGATTTTTTAATACCTTAAGCCAGCTCGGCGCACCCGGTGATTTTGCGCGCGCCTATGTGATCGGCCATGAAGTGGGGCATCATATTCAAAACCTGTTAGGGGTATCTAATCAAGTCCACCAATTACAACAACGACTGTCACAAGCAGAGGGCAACGGCTTATCGGTGAAGTTAGAGTTACAAGCGGATTGCTACGCGGGCGTTTGGGCTAATCATGCCAATAAACAACGGCAACTGCTAGAGCCTGGCGACGTAGAAGAGGGGTTACAAGCGGCAGCATCAATAGGGGATGATCGCTTACAGAGCCAAGCTGGACATCGTGTTAGCCCGGAATCGTTCACGCACGGATCAGCGCAACAACGCGTTGCTTGGTTAACAAAAGGATTACAATCGGGGGATATTAATGCCTGCAACACGTTTGCTGCAAGATAGTAGCAAACATCGTCGAGAAAATACGGGGTGCGATGCGAAAAAATCGCACCTAAGTGTAATAAAAAGTATCTCCCGCCTACGCCGTAATGTACTTTCGTCCTTGAACCGATGGTTCAAGTGGGAACCAGCTTGGCATATCGGGCTTCCCATATGAAAATGGGCATGCACATCCACTGTCAGAAATAGTTCCCTAGGTTAATACAGGTTCAGGAACACCCAGCACAACTCAAACGCTGCAGGAGATACTGGCAACAGTGTAGCCTAATTTTAGGAATTTTCCAGAACATTTTCTATTTTATGCCGCAAACTAATGAGCTTACGGGTAATATCCGGGTCACTAACAGAGATAACACGTTGTTTATCAACTTCTAATTCATGCGCCAAGTTAAGTGCAGCCATAACCGCAATACGATCAGTACCCGTCACTTTGCCGGAATCATGCAAACGCCGCATTTTAGCATTCAATTGTTGCGCGGTATCCAGCAAAGCACTTTGCTCTTCAGGTTGACAAGCAATGGTATAGTCTTTATCTAAAATGGTTAATGTAACAGTAGCTGGCTTTTTACTCATGCACCATGCTCCATAGCCTTAAGTCGTGCAATCATAGCCTCCACACGCGTACGCGCCACATTGGTTTTTTCTAGCAACCCGGCTTTTTCTTTAACTAACGCCTCTTGCTTAGCCTTCAACAAGTGATTTTCATCTTTGGTAGCGGCATATTGGGCAACAAGCTGATCCAGTTTTTCTTCTAATTCTTGCAATTCTAATGACTGGTTACGTTCTGAATCGTTCATAGCAATGGTAAGCGCGGGTTGATGGTTGGCGAACAAAATACAAACAATACGCCTAAAGTAGGTATTGTAATTAAAAATGAAGTGTAGTCCACATTAATTACCATTATTAAAGTGTGAAATGCATCACGTTTTTTATAATGAACCGCAGAAAACTACGCCAAAATAAAACGACAAAAGGACTAATGTATACAAATCAATGATAGCATAAGCCGATTACATTTAGTGCCAATAAAATTTAAACGTGAATAATATTACCTACCCAGACATTGAGTCCCTTTTAAATGCTCATAATGCTGACATGGACGCAGCCGAAGCACATGGCATCGCAACGGGCCTGCTCTGCTTAGACGAACGCATTACCGCTAGCGCTTGGATGAACGAGTTATTCCAACAACATCCAGAGCTATCCACATCTGAGCGGGATGCATTAACCACGTTATTTACCCTTACACGCACAGCATTACTGGCAGACAGTTTTGAATTTGACTTATTCTTACCTGACGACGAGGCACTGCTTAGCCAACAACTGGAAGCACTGAGTAATTGGTGTCGAGGCTTTTTATTTGGCGTTGGTTTTAGCGCCTCACAAGCCACTTGGCCAGGTGACAGCGGCGAAATATTAAAAGACTTCATCGAGTTTACCAAACTGGACACGCAAGCTTACGCCGAAGGCGATGAGCAAGCATTTATGGAAATCAATGAATATTGCCGCGCCGCGGTCATGCTATTACGCGATGACTTACGTGGCAGTAATCATCAATTGCACTAACGGATACCTCATGAAGCAGATTGAATTTAAAAAACGCCGCAAACAATTAATGCAGCAAATTGGTAGTGGTAATATTGCCATTATTGCCAGCGCGGATACTCGTACCCGTAATCGGGATGTCGATTATCCATTCCGACAAGACAGTGATTTTTATTACTTAACGGGCTTCAATGAGCCGGACGCGTTAGCCGTCTTTATTCCTGAACGCAAGCAAGGTGAATACATTCTATTTTGCCGTGAATATGATCCCCAAAAAGCCCTCTGGGAAGGTGCGCATGCCGGATTAGACGGTGCAACCCAAAAATATGAAGCCGATGATGCCTTCCCGATTGATGATTTAGATGAAATATTACCAGGCATGCTGGAAAATACGGGCAAAGTTTTTTACCCGATGGGTCGCAACAGCGACTTAGATCATAACCTACTCATTTGGCTGAATAATATCCGCAGCCAATCCAGAAGTGGCATTGAGGCACCGAATGAATTAGTGTCGCTTGAACACCTCTTGCACGAAATGCGTTTATATAAAACCGAAGCTGAACTGAAACTGATGCGTAAGGCCGCAAAAGTCAGTGCCAGTGCGCACGTTAGTGCCATGCAATGTGTCAAGGCAGGTCTGTATGAATATCAAATTGAAGCCGACATTATTCACACCTTAATGCAGGAAGGCTTGCGTAATGTCGCTTACCCATCCATTGTAGCGGGTGGGAAAAATGCCTGCACCCTGCATTACACTGAAAATAAAGACAAACTAAAAAACGGTGATTTGTTACTGGTAGACGCCGGTGGAGAATGTGATCATTACGCCGCCGACATTACCCGCACTTTCCCTGTTTCAGGCAAGTTTAGCGAAGCACAAGCCCTTTTATATCAATTAGTGCTTGATGCGCAAATGGCGGCCATTGAACAAATCCAGCCCGGCTTAGCGTGGAATATGTCGCATGATGTTGCGGTACAAGTTATTACCAAAGGCTTAGTTGAATTAGGCTTATTAAAAGGCCGCGTCTCAAAACTCATTAAAGACGAAAAATATAAACCGTTTTTTATGCACCGCATTGGACATTGGCTAGGAATGGATGTACATGATGTCGGCAGCTATAAAATCAATAACGAATGGCGCATACTGGAACCCGGCATGGTCTTAACCGTAGAACCGGGGCTGTATATTCCTGTCGAATATAAAGGCATTGACCCCAAGTGGTGTGGCATAGGTATTCGTATTGAAGATGATGTCCTCGTTACCCATACTGGGCACGAAATCCTATCACATGGCGCACCTAAAACCATTAACGATATAGAAAAACTCATGCGAGGTCGATAATGCAAGTTGATTACGATGTCATCATTGTTGGCGCAGGATTAGCAGGTGGCTGTCTGGCACTGGCGCTAGCAGCAACCAATCTCCGCGTAGCGATCATTGAAGCCAATACACGCGAACAACGGCACGACTCCCCGGCTGGTGACCGCGCATTGGCACTGGCGGGTGGTACAGTAACGTTACTGGATACCTTAGGTGTTTGGCAAGCATTACACGCANNNNTGTTTGGCAAGCATTACACGCATTAGCCACGCCCATTGAACACATTCACATTTCCGATCAAGGGCATTTTGGCAAAACGCGACTGTCCGCTGCTCGCGAAGGCGTTCCCGCATTAGGGTATGTACTTACCGCGCGCATCATTGAAGACCATGTAGCCAGCCTTGTTGAGCAATCCAGCAATATCACACTGCACTGCCCCACCCGCATTGTCGGCTTAAGCGCTTCTGCACAAGAGGCCAGTGTTAGTTTAAAACACGCCGGAGAGGCCAGTATTATTACCGCACGCTTGGTGATCGGCGCTGATGGCGGACAATCATCGGTACGCAAACTACTGGATATTGGCCAGCGCATTACTGATTATGGTCAAACAGCGATAGTAACCACTGTAAAGACAGCTAAAGCGCATGCTAACACGGCTTACGAGCGATTTACTCCCGAGGGGCCGCTGGCGTTACTCCCAACCACTAACGGTCAATCTAGCGTAGTATGGACGCGCAGCACTGAACAGGCCGACGCATTAATGTCCGAAAGTGATGCAGAGTTCCTTAGCCAATTACAAGCCTGTTTTGGCTATAGATTAGGCGAACTCACATTAACAGCCCCACGAAGAGCATTTCCACTAAGCCTTATTCAAGCCAATCAAATGCATGTGGATCGCGCCATTATCATTGGTAACGCTGCACACCAATTGCATCCTGTCGCAGGACAAGGCTTTAACTTAGGCTTACGCGACGTGATTGTCTTGGCTGAACAACTCACGCAACAACAGCAAGCAGGACGTGATATTGGTGAGAGCAGCTTTTTAAACGCCTACGCCGAAAAGCGTCTAAAGGATCACAACCGTGTCATTGGCTTCACTGACAGCGTAGTAAAACTCTTTTCCAATCAATCCAACCTACTCGCTGCAGCAAGAAGTACCGGCCTAACGCTATTGGATCACCTGCCCGGAGCCAAAAGTTATCTCGCTAAACAGGCGATGGGACTGGGTACTTAAGTATTCACACTATCCTGTATTAACGTCACCAAGCGATCTATCCGTACCTACCTACGCGCCACGAAATAGCTTAATGCCGCAAATTGAACTGACACAAGGAAGCAAGCCCAACGCATCGAAGCAGAAAGTGTTGGACTTCACGCGGCTCAATCCAACGGTACTAAAAGTTTATGGCAAAGACGAATGGTCTTTATGTGCTCTGGGGTATCAGAAAAAACATAATATCCAGCCCATTGATTAATTTCTCAAGATAGGAGTACTAAAAGATGGCATGGAGCAGGGGCTTTTTAAAGACTAAGCAACAAAAGCTGGTTAGCGCTATTTTAGTAGCTTATTTATCGTTAAGTACCTCAACGTATGCGACTGAGCCTCTTCAAAAAAATGTGCGTTTAAATATGGGTTATTTTGCTGGCTCGATTACCGAACAGGCTAGTCGTGCCGATGTCGAAGTATCGTTAAATTTTTGGGCACAGGATCTTTTTGCGATAGAAGCAAAAAGAAACAGTTTCGCCGTAACATCGTCCAAAGCTATCTTATTCGATCGTATTGAAGATTTAAAAGCAGCTTTTGATCAAGGGGAGTTAGATATGATCATTGCCCCGCCTTTGTTAATT
>JAPLRW010000100.1 GCA_026398935.1 Methylococcales bacterium | reverse complement strand
GTTGTCTTTAGCAGCGGCTTTTATAGCGATCAACGTACTGCTTAAACACTATAACACTATCCATCTTAGGATAAGAATTGAAGACATGCTCAATAACGTTACCATTAGAGCCCGGCTGTTTTCGCTCATTGCTTTTTTTGCGCTAATACTAGCCGCTATTGGTTTTATTGGCTTAAAGGGTATCGTTGACGCTAATAATGGCTTAAAAGCAGTATATGAAGATCGTACTATACCGTTAGGCTATATCGCTGAAATTCAGAGCAGAATGTCAGGCATTATTTCCGAACTCTATTTCGCGGATATGCATGATCCCGCCTTTCCAGAAAGCAAGTTACACGCAGGACACCCTATTTCCAAACACACCGATAAAATCGAGCAGTATATGACTGAAGTGGGGCAACTGTGGGTAAGTTATGCCGCCAGCTCAAAAAGTCCAGATGAAAAAAGCATTGCCGATGAATTTTCAGTGTTGAGCGCTGATTTTATTGAATTTGGCGCAAAACCCGCCACAGCTATCTATAAAGGCACGGAGATTGCTACAGGTTATGCGTTCCTAGGTAAAGAAGTTAATCCCCGATTTGAAAAACTCAAACCAAAAGCGGACGAATTGGTTAAATTAGAAGTTAAAGAAGCCAGGCAAGAATTTGAAAAAACCACTACCCACTATGCCAACATACGCTTTAATGTGCTTTTACTGGTCGCACTGGCTATCATTGGTGCAGTGTGTATTGGCTTACTGTTAATCCGCGGCATCACTCATTCATTACATGCCACACAAAAAGTAGCCGATGCTATTGCAGCAGGTAACTTAAACTCAGTCATTGATACAACCCAACAGGATGAAATTGGGGGCTTATTAAGAACAATGGACACCATGCAATCGCATTTACGCACTATGATTGGGCATATTGCTAGCAATTCACATTCGATAGCAGCGACAGCCCATCACCTTAGTGTTTTAGCAGAACAAGTAAAAACCAGCTCCACCTATCAAAACAGCGCATCACAAAGTGTTGCTTCGGCCGTGGAAGAAATGACTGCGAATATTGCACAAATTGCCGAAAATGCCGAAACCTCTGAGACGTTGGTCAGTGAGGCTGGATCTATGGCCAGTGAAGGTTTTATGGTGGTCAACGACACCACCAATGAAATAAATAAGATTGCCGCCTCCGTTGTAGAGTCGTCGCAAATGATGAGCGAGCTCAGTAATAATTCCAAAAGAATTTCTGACGTCATTGACGTTATCCGGGGCATTGCCAAACAAACCAACTTGCTCGCGCTAAATGCTGCCATTGAAGCGGCTCGCGCTGGCGAACGCGGCAAAGGCTTTGCGGTAGTGGCTGACGAAGTGCGTAATTTAGCCGCACGCACAGCACAATCCACGCAAGAAGTAACGGCGATGATTAAGGCTATTCAAAGCAGTGCAGATAACGCCGTAGACAGTATGCAAAAAGGCTCGCTGGGTATTAATGAAGGCGTCATTAAAGCACACCGCGCCGGTGAATCTATGACGGATATTAAAGCCAGTACTGATAGAGTGATCGCAAAAGCCGCAGACATGTCGATGGCGTTACGCGAGCAAAATTCAGCGGTTAATCAAATCGCGCAGGATGTTGAGCAAATAGCCGCAATGGTACAACACAACAATTTAGCCGTTAAAGATTTAGCCGATACGGCAAATTCGCTCAATACAATGGCCGTTAATCTGCAAAGTAATATCGATCAATTTAAAGTGTAGTTCCCCAGCGCTCAGCAGACGAATGATAATCATTCAATACCACCACTGTGTGCGCACCGTCACAGTAAACATCTCCTGTCACTCGCTACTTTTTAGTAAGAAAATACTTACAAAAAGCAATCATTACCTTACAAATCATAAAGATTTATTCTTATTGCAAAAAATAAAATCCCTACTATTCTTCATCTAAGAATTGACACAGACGTTGATTTTACGCCATTCATTCATGTCTTTTTAAGGACGCTGGCCTGTCTGCTTCAGTAGGTTACTCGATTTATTTTATGCACGTTACTGAAAGCAGATAGTTGTGTAAACACCGCTGTTTCCATCGATAAGGAAGTGTGTTTAAGCGGTCATTCTCTTCTGTTTAATTGTGCGACTCAATTATTCACTTAAGATGTATTATTCCTATGACTCATTCTTTCATAACGACCCAACCGCGACGAATACTATCCATTGCCGTACTGACTGGATTGTCGATACCCGCCTCCTTCGCAGCTAATTCAGGTACTGCGGTATCAGATGCGCATATTCGCGAAGTGGTTGAGAGCTTGTTGCGCGAAAAAGACCAAAAAATCGCCAAGCTGGAAGCACGCTTACAACAATTGGAAAAAACCGCGCCAGAAGCGGTGGCAAAAGCGCCTACCATCCCTGCGACGCCGCCCGTTATCGAAAAGAATACCAGCAATCTGCCTGTTATTGCAAAAAATGCCCCGGCAACCAATAATCCATCCAGCCCACCGGTCAGCTTGGATCACACCGCACATGAAGCGGCAGAACACAACTCACTGCACAGCCAGTTGAGTGATCTTGGTGAGGAATTGGCTGAGCTAAAAGAAGCCGCTAAAGAAAAGGGCTTGGGTATTAACGGATTTTTTGATGTTAACGCTAAAACAGATAACGCAACCGATCAAACCTTCAATGTTGGCTCTGTCGAGCTAGATTTAGAATATTCATACAATGAACACTTCGCAGCCAGCTCGGCGTTGGTGTTATGCGGCAATTCATCCGGTGCAGACTTTTCTGCACCAGCAGCCATTACTTGCGGCGGCAGTGGCCCCGGCGGTATTTGGGGGAGTGGCGCAGGACTCGCGGTTGCGTTTGTGGATTATCATATGTTTGATAATAGCATTCCCCCCAGAGGCCGGATTTTTAACAATCAAGGCTTTCACATTCAAGCCGGTCGATTTGACTTACCTTTTTCAACCGATTACCAATACTTCGCTAACAAAGATCGGGTAACCATAACCGCGCCAATCACCACCGCCAGAATGCAATTTGCTGGTTATAACAGTGACGGGGTACGGTCTTACGGTTCTTGGAAAATGTTAAACTACTCTGCCTTTTGGACAGATTCTGTGTATGCCAATGACGGCACGTCTGTCGGCGGACGCTTAGGGTTATCGTTCGGACAAAACACCTACCGCAGCCATAATAAAAGTTATGACGGCGTCGAAATGGGTATTTCACACTTAAGCGATCTCGATAAAAATCGCAATCAACGCCATGCGGTCTATGGTATAGATTTAAGTTTAGGCTATAGTTTCCTAAAGTTGCAAAGCGAATTTATGCTAATGCAAGCACAAGACAACTTTATAACCGATGATGGTACGGATTACGGCAGACCCAATGAACTGGCCTTCCATTCAACGTTGATTGCGGATCTTGAAAGTTTTATCCACAAACCTATATTGGCGTTTGCTCGCTACGGCAGATGGCAACCCAAACAAAGAACAGGGAATGATTTCGACGGCAGCTTGGTAGCGATTAACAATATTTCATTATTAACGGTTGGCCTCAATTACAAATTCAATGATTATTTTCAGCTGAAATTTGAATACAACGATTCTCTGGGAACATCAACCCAAGAGCATTACTTTGATAAAAAACTCGGCATAGCCCAAGCAGTGGTGTCTTTTTAATATGCGTAAAATCACTCTAAAACATCTATGTTATACGGCGACTGGTTTGGCATTATTGCTGTGTACGCTTATTGCCAACACGGCCACCGAAAATCCGCATTTGGTTTCTAAAAATCAAGCGGCAAGCAATTGCACCAGTTGCCATACCACCGTACCGGCTAATAATAGTGAGGACTTATTAGAAACTAAAAATCATCACACGAACTTAGCTGAATTTACACAAGATGGCGTGGCGATGTGTTCAAGCTGCCACAATCCGGATGATGGTCATAAAGTGAATCTTAAGCTTGATTTTGAGGTTCCCGCAGACATGCCGGTGGGTAAAAAAAATACCATTAACTGCTTAACCTGCCACTACACTCACGGTAGTTTAAACAGCACTACCCCACAAGCCAGTTTTAGTGTTATGGATCGTTTTGTGGATGCAGAACGTCTGCATAAAAGTTTTTTGCTTCGCCGCAATAACACCGACGGCGAACTGTGTTTAATCTGTCACTCTGTTAAAGAAGGTTCAAAATAATGTCTACCCATCCCATCAAACGTCGCAACATCTTTATTAAAAAAACGTTTCAGGCGCGCTTTATCATTGGCGTATTTTTGCTCATTTTCTTATTTTCACTCTGTTCCGCCTTGCTCATTTATTGGATAACGGGGGGTGATCTTCAGGCGCAATCGCAAACAGCGCATGTGAATATCATCAACGCTTGGCAACGTTTAGGCGTGTCGATTTTTATTGGTAATTTTGTGGCATTTATTATTGCCGGGGCTTTAGCGGTGTTTGTGGTGTTATACGCCTCGCATAAAATTGCAGGCCCCTTGTATCGCTTTGAAGTGCTCTGCGAGCAAGTAGGTAATGGGCAGTTGGATACAATCACCACCTTACGTGAAAAAGACCAATTACAAGAATTGTCGCAGGCTTTTACCGCTATGGTAGGTAAATTACGTGACCAACGCGCGGCACAACAAGCAAACATTGCTAAACTAAGCACGCACATTGAACAGTTACGGGCAGACAAATCCCTGTCGCAGGATCAGCTTAATGTACTGACAGAATTAGCGTTGACCGTTAAACAATTACAGCATTAAACACAGTAACGGATACGAAATAGTGTAACTATCTGTAGGCGAGCTATTTATTTGCGTTGAATAAATTATAGTGGACCCCGAAATCAGGACAATAGTTTAAGCTATACCCTGTCATGGAAAAGGGTTAACAATGAGCGAGAACAAACGGAAGATTTTTACAAG
>JAPLRW010000069.1 GCA_026398935.1 Methylococcales bacterium | reverse complement strand
GTTTAGCTTCACTGGCTGATATGTATTCACCGGTAAGTAACATAGAAGGCTACCATTAGTTTGTCTTGATGCGGCTTAGACAATTACATCGTTCATTTTATCTAGGGATTAGGGGAATATTTACTGTCTTAATCATTACCAGGTCATCGGAGGCAGTCACCCACTTCTTTAATTTGGATCCACGATGACCGATGGAAAGATGCGGTAAGACAAATGTTTCAAGCTGCTGAGCATCCAAACTAATATGTTGGTTTCTGGCAGTGTCGCTCTGTGCAGGTATCCATGTCGGTTAAAACTAGCAACCAGTTGTTACCTCCCCGATTTTGCATGCTCTCCTCTCCCTAACGCCGTTCATGCCCAAAATGTAAAATCATTGGCGAGCCTTGGTTGTGAATGATCATTTCCTTGCGTGGCTCGCTCGCAACAGGGCTGCTTTCTGCCGCAGTTTTCTCTGTCACAATGGGCGTCTCTTTGGTTTCGATCTGCACTTCCGGTATCCAACTGGAGTGGGTTTTGCTTACAGCTGTTGTCAGTTTTGCTTGCGGCCATTTGACGTCTCTTAATAAATTAAAACATACCGTACTGATATGATCTGTCAATTTATCTTTTGCTAATGCTTTCCGATCAGTTGCGCTGGCAGTAAAGTTCATGTCCAGATCGCGAACTTGTTCCGGGTGTGTGATAGCGGTTAATGTGCAGTTTACGGGTAATACATCGGTTTTTTGAAAATCCAATGCGCGTGGGTCAGCGTTTCCTATGGCAAACGAAAATCCAGCCGGTGTGCTGCTATGTACGATTGAACCCACTCTGACTATTAAAGTATGACTGATCATTTGACCCACTTTTGCACCCACTGGATACCCTGATTCAGTCAGATTTTCGTTGACGTGCTGCACGACGCTATCGGGTAATAACGCGTCATCATCTGCCATAATTTTTATCTCAATACGACTTGTATTGCTGAAATAAAACGCATGCTGTTTTTTGACGTTGCTGGTAGAGCAACCTATTAATAAACCCAACAGGGTGAGTGTAATAAGACCATCTATTAGTGGTTGTAATAAGCGGTACATAAGACTCCAGTGGTTTTTTAAACGGTTGTTCACAATAAGCCAATATCCTCTCATTCGCTATACGTCATTTGACTGATGAGTCATTTGACGCATTGTATAAATTCCCTCTAGGCAAAATAATGCACTCAGCCGGAAGCATCGGCTGCATTTTGATTAGTCAAATGCTTTATCCAATCATACTTGTAAAATTTTGGGGATCTAACATGAGTGATACGAAACAAACAAGGCTCGGAATACGCGGCTATAAAGTTCTTCCGAGAATGGCTTTACTGATTTGTGCAGCAGCATATACACAAAACTCACAGGCTGGTGCAACCTTTAAAATTGATGATACCAAATGGGTCAGTATTGGCGCTGGGTTACGCACCAGTTTTCAAGCGGCAGAAAGCGGCGCAGGTTTAAGTGGTGACAAATGGAGCAACGATTTTAATCTGGATAATATTCGTTTGTATTTAAATGGACAAATTCATCAATACTTAAAAGTAGAGTTCAATACCGATTGCCAAACTTGCGGTAACGGCGGTGAAATGCGCATCCTAGATGCGATTGGCAAAGTTGAATATAACCAGTATGTCAATTTATGGATGGGGCGGATGCTAGTCCCTGCCGAACGTAGGGAAATGAACGGCCCTTTTTACAGTCCTATATACAACACCTTTAGCTCTGGAACTCCCTTTGAACCATCGGATTTTAATTTGACTATCAAATCCGATGGCACATCGGCTGGATCGTTTGGCCGGGATGACGGGGCAACCATTTGGGGTGCAGCATTAGAGGGTCATTTGCAATATGCCATAGGTTTTTTTAGGGGCTTAAGGGGCGGCGCTAACGTTGACGATAATTTATTGTATGCACAGCGGTTTGCTTATAACTTTTGGAGTGTCGAGAAAAATCCTGGGTATTACACTTCCGGTACTTATTACGGTAAAGGCGGGGATATTTTGACGGTGGCTGTTTCAAATCAATATCAAGAAGGTGGTGCAGGAACGTTATTGGATTCGGGTAATTTTCGTGGCACAACCGCTGACGTTTTGCTTGAAAAAGTACTGCCCAACAATGCCGTGATTACACTGAACGGTGAATACAAAAACTACGGTATTACCGGTGGCTATAATCAATCTTCACGCAATGCTGGTGGTGGATTTGCGATGTTTGAAGGTAATGCTTTTGATGTGAGCGGTATGTACCTGTTGCCACAAAAAATCTTGATTGGGCAATTACAACCGTATCTGCGGTATGTCAATGTCATGCCTACCGGCAGTAGTGATCGTGCCGCTTTTGAAGCTGGGACGAACTATATTATCGACGGGCATAATGCAAAAGTTTCCTTAAGTTATATCTATGGTGACTTAATGTCGAAAGGTTTGAATTACTCATCAACGGCTTCAGGTGAAGACGGCAGCGCTATTAAGCTGGGTTTTCAATTACAAATATAACCTCTTAGGAACAACCCTTTAATAACTATAGTAGGCATATCAATATGAATAAAATGACCATAACGTTTAGAAATACGCTGGTAGCCGTTTCTATGGCGGCTTTAACGTGCTTCTCTGGATCGGTATACGCTGAAGATACCATTAAAGTCGGCGTTTTGCATTCGCTATCTGGCACGATGGCGATCAGCGAAACCACCTTGAAAGACACTATGTTGATGTTGATTGATGAGCAAAATAAAAAAGGTGGTTTGTTAGGTAAAAAATTAGAAGCGGTGGTGGTTGATCCAGCGTCTAACTGGCCCTTGTTTGCTGAAAAAGCCCGTGAACTCCTAACTAAAGATAAGGTGGCTGCCATCTTTGGTTGCTGGACTTCCGTATCGCGTAAATCCGTATTGCCAGTAATTGAAGAATTAAACGGTTTGCTATTTTATCCTGTGCAATACGAAGGAGAAGAGTCTTCTAAAAACGTTTTTTACACCGGTGCAGCACCCAATCAGCAAGCGATTCCAGCGGTTGATTATCTAATGAATGACTTAAAAACCAAGCGCTGGGTATTGGCGGGTACGGATTACGTTTATCCGCGCACGACCAACAAAATTTTGGAAGCGTATTTGCTGTCCAAAGGCGTGGCGAAAAAAGACATTATGATCAACTACACGCCATTCGGTCATTCTGATTGGCAAAGCATTGTCGCGGACATTAAAAAGTTTGGTTCAGCGGGTAAGAAAACAGCAGTGGTTTCAACGATTAATGGGGATGCTAACATTCCATTTTACAAAGAACTGGGTAATCAAGGGGTATCTGCTGAACAAATTCCGGTCATTGCGTTTTCAGTGGGTGAGGAAGAGTTATCTGGCATGGACACTAAGCCATTAGTAGGGCATTTGGCAGCATGGAATTATTTCATGAGTGTTGATAGCACTAAAAATGCAGCGTTCATTAAACAATGGCAAGAGTATATTAAAAATCCTAAACGCGTCACTAATGATCCAATGGAAGCACATTACATCGGCTTTAATATGTGGGTGAAAGCGGTTGAAAAAGCAGGTTCTACCGATCCTGAAAAAGTGCAAGCGGCGATTATTGGTGTTGAGTTTCCTAATTTAACGGGTGGTACTGCCAAAATGTTACCGAATCATCATATCAGTAAACCGGTGTTGATTGGTGAAATTCAAGATAACGGACAATTTTTGACCGTATGGCAAACCAATAAAGTGGTCGATGGTGATGCGTGGTCAGATTTTCTACCAGAAAGTAAACCGATTATTGCTGATTGGACAGCACCGATCAGTTGCGGTAATTACAATACTAAAACTAAAAAGTGTGCTGGGCAGAATTATAAGTAATTAAAGGAGTTGGGTTGCGGCGACCACCGTAACCCAACTTAATGATACTTCAATTTGTTTAGTTTTATTTTTGGAGACGGTATGAAACCGAACTTTTTTAGGCGCCACTTTTGCTTAATGGCAATAGGGTTGCTGCTTTTGCCAAGCTTGGTTTTAAGTGACGAAAATGTCAATCCCGATATTCTAACGGCGGCGATGTCCAGATTGAACAACGCCTCCATGCTTGACCGTAGCGCTGCAATAGAGCAACTGGCGGCGGTGCAAGAACCCAAGGCGATTGTCATCTTACAAGCCTTATTGGATGGACATTTATTTAATCTAAAAGCTGAAAATAAGTTGGTAATAGCGACAGAAATAGAGGCCGGTTATACGCTGAGTGATGCCAAAAATGGGCAGTATTTAGGTACTGTTACGCAGGATACAGTACAAAAAATTACGTTAAATAATGCCTTACGCGTGGCTTTACGCAAAAAAATTGGTCGTTTAGAGCTGAATGCCAGCGAGGCTAAGGTTAGGATTAATGCCGTGCAAGCCATAGCTAAAGACATCGATCCAGAAAGTTTGGTATTACTACGCACACAACTCGGTATGGAAAAAGACGGTAGTGTGCAGGATGAAATTAAGTTGGTGCTGGGTTTGGAACAGATCAACAGTAACGACAAATCTCAGCGGTTGGCTGCATTAGATTTATTAAAAGACCATGCCAGTCCAGCGGTAGTAAATCGTTTAAATGCACTGCAAGAAAAAGACGCTACCGGGCAATTTGTAGAAACAGATGCGGATGTACGTAATTCTGCCAAAACGGCACTGATTAATATCAATTCAAAATTACGTGTTTATGCGGCTATCGAAACGCTGTTTTTCGGCTTAAGTCTTGGTGCGGTGCTGGTATTAGCGGCGATTGGTTTAGCGATTACTTTTGGGGTGATGGGTGTGATCAATATGGCGCATGGCGAATTAATGATGCTGGGTGCTTACACCACCTATGTGATGCAACAACTCTTGCCGGATTATCTGGGCTGGGCGCTGATACTGTCTATTCCCGCCGCCTTTATGATTTCGGCTTTGGTGGGTATTGCCATTGAGCGAGGCATTATTCGCTTTCTTTATGGCCGTCCACTGGAAACATTGTTGGCGACCTTCGGCGTAAGCTTGGTTTTACAGCAAGCGGTACGCTCCATTTTCTCACCCTTAAACCGTAGTGTTGCCTCGCCAGAATGGATGAGCGGTGCGTGGAAAATTAACGATTTTTTGTCTTTAACCTGGAATCGTTTTTATATTCTAGTGTTTTGTTTATTGGTGTTTGCACTTTTATTGCAAATCTTAAAACGTACACGCTTAGGTTTAGAGGTAAGAGCTGTAGCACAAAATAGAAATATGGCGAAAGCAATGGGCATACCTACTGCACGAGTCGATGCTTTAACTTTTGGTTTAGGATCAGGGATTGCTGGCGTGGCAGGTGTAGCATTAAGCCAAATCACTAATGTCGGCCCGAATTTGGGGCAAGCGTATATTGTCGATTCATTTATGGTGGTGGTGTTTGGTGGTGTAGGGAATCTGTGGGGGACGTTGTTAGCAGGCTTTTCCTTAGGCATTGCTAATAAATTACTCGAACCTGTTGCTGGAGCGGTATTAGCAAAAATTTTAGTACTGGTCTTTATCATTTTGTTCATACAAAAGCGTCCTCGCGGATTGTTTCCGCAAAAAGGCCGCGCGGTGGAGGGCTAGATGAATTTATTTCAACAAGATAAGTTAGCGGGTTGGTTGATGGTGACTATTACACTCATCTCCGTGCTAATACCCTTATGTAATCTGCTTACGCCAGTTGATTCGGCACTGCATTTCTCCGCCTATACCGTATCGTTGCTAGGTAAATACCTGACGTTTGCTTTATTGGGCTTGTCATTGGATTTGGTATGGGGATATTGCGGTATTTTGGCGCTGGGACAGGGTGCGTTTTTTGCTTTGGGTGGTTATGCAATAGGGCTGTATTTAATGCGCCAAATTGGTAATCGTGGTGTGTATGGTAATCCTTTATTACCGGATTTTATGGTGTTTCTCAATTGGTCAGAGTTACCGTGGTATTGGTTCGGCTTTAACCAGTTTTGGTTTGCTGTGTTAATGGTGGTGGTAGTGCCGGGGCTATTAGCACTGGTGTTTGGGTGGCTGGCGTTTCGTTCCCGTGTGACGGGGGTGTATTTGTCGATTATTACCCAAGCGTTAACCTATGCTCTATTGCTGGCATTTTTCCGTAATGAGATGGGCTTTGGCGGCAATAATGGCTTAACGGATTTTAAAGAAATTTTAGGTTTTAATATTCAGTCCGAAGGTGTACGGAGCTTTTTTCTGATGGTAACTGGATTAATATTGCTGCTGGCTTTTTACGTTAGTCGTTGGGTGGTGCAAAGCAAGCTTGGCCGGGTAATTACCGCGGTTCGTGATCAAGAAATGCGAGTGCGTTTTCTCGGCTATCGAGTGGAACATTTTAAACTGTGGATTTTTGTGTTTTCCGCCATGCTGGCAGGCATGGCCGGAGCGTTATATGTGCCACAAGTGGGTATTATTAATCCCAGCGAATTCTCGCCGCTAAATTCATTGGAAATCGTGATATGGGTGGCGATTGGCGGTCGCTGTACATTGTATGGCGCTATCATTGGTGCGGTATTGGTGAATTATGCTAAATCGTTATTGACTGGCTGGGCACCTGAAATTTGGTTATTTTTCTTAGGAACCGCTTTTATTTTGGTGACGGTATTTTTACCGAATGGCGTACTGGGCTTGTTTCGGTCACAGGAGCAAAAATCATGAGTGGTTTAGCGCTGAAACCGGGCGAGTTGGATGTGAGTCATGGGCCAATTTTGTACATGGAGGATATAAACCTCAGTTTCGATGGCTTTAAAGCTTTAAATAATTTATCCCTGTATATTGATGCGGGTGAGTTGCGTTGTGTTATCGGGCCGAATGGCGCGGGTAAAACCACGATGATGGATGTGATTACGGGTAAAACTCGGCCTGATAGTGGTTCGGTCTTTTTTGGGCAAACCATTGATTTATTGAAAATGGATGAGGCGGCCGTTGCTCAAGCCGGGATTTGCCGAAAATTTCAAAAGCCCACCGTGTTTGATGCGCTAAGTGTGTTTGAAAATTTAGAGTTAGCGTTAGCGGTTAATAAGGCTGTATGGACAACCTTATTCTTCAAATTAAATGGCCAGCAACGTGACCGAATAGACCAAGTATTGGAGACCATTGGTCTTACTGATCAGCGCTTACGAGCAGCAGGCGTGTTGTCTCATGGACAAAAACAATGGCTTGAAATTGGTATGTTATTAATGCAAGAACCTAAAGTGATGCTGGTAGATGAACCCGTGGCAGGAATGACGCATCAGGAAATAGAGCGCACCGCAGAGTTACTGTTATCGTTACGCGGTGAGCGCTCTATTGTCGTGGTGGAACATGATATGGAGTTTGTACGCTCTATTGCCAGCCGGGTGACGGTGCTACATGAGGGCTCGGTATTGACCGAAGGTACGATGAATGAAATACAAAACGATCCACGCGTAATACAAGTTTATTTGGGGGGCTGATGCTAAAAATTAATGCGTTAAATCAATTTTACGGTAGCAGTCATACCTTATGGGATTTGGATTTTGAGATACCCGCAGGGGCTTGCGTCTGTTTAATGGGGCGCAACGGTGTGGGTAAAACCACCTTATTGAAGTGCATCATGGGGCTCATTGCTATTAAGGATGGTACGATGGCTTATAAGGGTGCCAACCTTAATCAGTTCAAGCCGGAACAACGTGCCGAAATGGGAATAGGCTTTGTACCACAGGGACGAGAGATTTTTCCGTTATTGACGGTAGAAGAAAACCTGCAAGTAGGTTTGCGGGCTGTGCGTAAGCAAGGCGTTAAAAAAGTACCCGAACACATCTATGAGATCTTTCCGGTATTAAAACAAATGCTCAAGCGGCGCGGTGGTGATTTGTCCGGTGGGCAACAGCAACAATTAGCGATTGGCAGAGCGTTGGTACTCAACCCAAAGTTGCTGATTTTGGATGAACCAACCGAAGGCATTCAACCCAATATTGTCAGTGAAATTGGTGATGTAATTATTCGCTTGAATCGTGCGCGAGGGATTTCGACACCTTTACTAAAAGCAGAAGATACGTTTAAAGACGACGTGCGCGAAGGGATTTTCAAAATCAAAAATGAATTAGGCGTGACCATCTTGTTGGTGGAGCAAAAACTGCCGTTTGCACGTAAAGTGGCAGATCGGTTTGTCATTATGGATCGGGGTCGCGTAGTTGCTGCTAATAGCATGGATCAGTTAGATGATGAAATGGTTAAGCAGTATTTGACGGTATAAATAACGAGGTTTTTATGAAGATCAATAAAATAGTTTTGATGTTACTGTTGCTGGGTTCAGCTACCCCTGTACTGGCTCACACAGGATTAGGCACAACACATGGCTTTGTAGCAGGTTTCACGCATCCTTTGCAAGGTATTGACCATTTGTTGGTCATGTTTGCTATCGGATTATGGGGCTGTATTTTAGGCGGTAAACAGGTCTGGGTATTACCTTTAAGTTTTTTAGTGCTGATGGCGGTAGGGGCAGGTTTAAGTTTTGTGGGTGTTAAGCTGCCTTATGTTGAACTGTTGATCACGGGTTCTGTACTGATTTTCGGTGTGATTATTGGCTTTAACTGGCAGGTGTCAGCAACTTTTTCGATGGTTTTGGTCGCCGCGGCGGGACTGTGTCATGGCTATGTCCATGCCGCAGAAATCACTATTGACGCAACACAAAGTGATTATGCGTTGGGGTTTTTATGCGCCACTGCTTGCGTACAAAGTCTTGGCATTACCGCTAGTTTACTGGGTAAAAAAGCCCTGCAAGCGTTGCAGATCGGTTTTGGCTTAACCGCTACTGCCGCCGTCATAATATTATTGGCGGCTTGATGCTTTTAACGTATGCAACTGCAAGCACCCCTGATACGGTTATAGGTTGGCAGGCATCACTCAATTTAAGTTTTGCCGCCAGCGAGGGTAAAACCTTGCTGGTTAATCGACAACATATTGGGCCTTTAACCGTGCAGCGACCTTTTTATCCTGAAGGCGGCATATGCCATGTATATATATTGCATCCGCCGGGCGGTATTGTGGGTGGTGATCATCTGAGTATTCACGTCAATGCGGCTCCATCCTGTCATGCCTTGGTTACCACGCCTGCCGCCGGAAAGTTTTATCGTAGTGGCGGTGCGCAAGCCAGACAAGTGGTATCAATCAATGTTGCTGCCGATGCCGCGCTAGAATGGCTACCGCAAGAAACTATTATTTACGAAGGCGCACAACTAACATCGTTGGTTAAAGTGAATTTAGAGGCTGGGTCACGGTTCATCGGTCGGGAGATTTTATCATTGGGACGACCCGCCAGTGCTGAAGGTTTTGATTATGGGCAGGCGGATTTGAATTGGCAGATTTACAATGGACAACAGCCGTTATTATTAGAACGCTTACGCTTAGATGCTAAAGCCTTCGCCGCGCGGTGGGGAATGCAAGGGTTTTCGGCGTGCGGTACCTTGTTTGCGACCCCCATCAGTGCGACAAGTTTAACCGCCGTACAGGCATTGATTGGCGAAGCAGAAGGGCGTGGTGTGACGCAGATAGATAATTTATTGGTGTGTCGCGCTTTAGACAGTCGTAGTGATCGCCTACGTGGTTTTTTTGAACAAGTGTGGGCGATTGTCAGGCCGGACACGATGCAGCGTCAAGTGTGTACGCCACGTATTTGGGCAACCTAATGGAGTTTTAAATTATGCAATTGACCCCCCGTGAAAAAGATAAACTTCTGCTATTTACTGCTGGATTATTAGCGGAGCGTCGCAAAGCCAGAGGCTTAAAACTGAATTACCCAGAAGCTGTGGCGTATATCAGCGCGGCTATCATGGAGGGCGCGCGTGATGGTCGTACCGTCGCAGAGCTAATGGAATATGGGCGTACGCTTTTGTACGTTGATGACGTCATGGAAGGCGTGGCGGAAATGTTGCCTGATGTGCAGGTGGAAGCTACTTTTCCTGATGGCACTAAATTAGTAACCGTTCACAACCCTATCGAATAGGAGAAAGCCATGATTCCAGGTGAAATTATTACCGTTGATGGAGATTTGGAACTGAATGTTGACAGAGAAAGCCTTAGCGTATTGGTTGCCAACAGTGGCGACCGACCGATTCAAGTGGGTTCGCATTACCATTTTTTTGAAACCAATCCAGCACTGCATTTTGATCGCCTCGCTACATGCGGGTTTAGGCTGGATATTCCAGCAGGTACCGCCGTGCGCTTTGAACCTGGACAGCAGCGCGAAGTGCAGTTGGTCGCGTTTGCCGGATTAAGGCGCATCTATGGTTTTCGTCAGTCTGTAATGGGTGCATTGGAGGAAAACACATGAGTAGAATGAGTCGACAAGCCTATGCCGATATGTTCGGACCCACTACTGGCGACAAAGTGCGCTTGGGCGATAGCGGATTGTTTTTGGAAGTGGAAGCCGACCGTACTATTTATGGTGATGAAGTCAAATTTGGTGGCGGTAAAGTGATTCGTGATGGCATGGGGCAAAGCCAGGTCTCCGATGCTATTTCTATGGATTTGGTGATTACCAATGCGCTGATTGTTGATCATTGGGGGATTATTAAGGCCGATGTTGGTATCAAGCATGGGCGTATTGCGGGTATCGGCAAGGCAGGTAATCCTGATACGCAACAGGGTGTTGATATTATCATCGGCCCATGCACTGAAATTATCGCCGGAGAAGGGCAGATTTTAACCGCTGGCGCTATTGACGCCCATATTCATTTTATTTGTCCACAGCAAATTGATGAAGCCCTGATGTCTGGCGTAACCACTATGATTGGCGGCGGCACAGGGCCTGCTACCGGAACAAATGCCACTACCTGTACGCCAGGTGCGTGGAATATTCATAGCATGTTGCAAGCATTGGATGGTTTCCCGATGAATTTTGGCTTGCTCGGCAAAGGTAATGCCAGTTTGCCAATAGCCTTGGAAGAACAGGTGCGGGCGGGCGCAATGGGCTTGAAACTACACGAAGATTGGGGAACGACACCGGCGGCGATAGATTGCTGTCTGGGAGTCGCCGAGGAATTTGATGTACAAGTTGCCATTCATACCGATACCCTGAATGAATCGGGTTTTGTGGAAGATACCTTTGCTGCTTTTAAAGGTCGAACGATTCATACCTATCATACAGAAGGTGCCGGTGGTGGTCATGCGCCGGATATTATCAAAGCGTGCGGCGAGGCAAATGTGCTGCCGTCGTCAACCAATCCGACACGACCTTATACCATCAACACGGTAGATGAGCATCTGGATATGCTAATGGTATGTCACCATCTTGATCCGAGCATAGCCGAAGATGTGGCTTTTGCCGAATCACGCATTCGCCGCGAAACCATTGCGGCGGAAGATATTCTGCATGATTTGGGGGCTTTTTCGATGATTTCATCCGACTCGCAAGCGATGGGTCGAGTGGGTGAAGTGATTATCCGCACATGGCAAACTGCACATAAAATGAAGGAACAACGTGGACAATTAAAAGAAGATATCTCACATAATGACAATTTTCGGATTAAACGCTACATTGCCAAATACACCATAAACCCAGCGATTAGTCACGGAATTTCACATGAAGTCGGCTCGATAGCTGTCGGAAAACTGGCCGATTTGGTGCTATGGCGTCCGGCCTTTTTTGCCACTAAACCCAGTCTAATTTTGAAAGGCGGCTTGATTGCCGCTGCGCCAATGGGCGATCCAAATGCCTCTATTCCCACCCCACAGCCAGTACATTATCGACCGATGTTTGGGGCGTTTGGGCTGACTGCTGCGGCAAACTCGCTGTTCTTTTTACCCAAAGTCGCGGCTGAAGCCAATGTTGCCAAGAATTTAAGGCTCAACAAACAGATTGGTGTGGTTGCGAATACCCGAAACATCGGCAAAAAAGATTTAATTCATAACCATTATCAGCCGAATATTGAAGTGGATGCACAAACCTACGCGGTGCGCGCAGATGGCGAGGTGTTGATCTGTGAACCTGCCGAAGTATTACCTTTTGCCCAACGTTACTTTTTATTTTGACTATGCGAAAACTCACTGAACTAGCCCCAGAAGATTCCAGTACCGATGACGTGGTGACCTTGGCCTATGAAGACCGGCAAAAAAGCCGCGTACTGCTCAACACCGATAGCGGCGCTAAAATCGGCGTATTTTTGCCGCGTGGACAGGTATTACGCAAGGGCATGATCTTGACAGGTGTGGATCATTATCGGGTGCTGGTCAATTCCGCAGCGGAATCATTATCCATAGTACGCACCGAAGATGCCCTGCAATTTGCGCGGGCTTGCTATCACCTAGGAAATCGCCATATCGCCCTGCAAATTCTACCTAACGAACTGCGCTTTTTGACGGATCATGTACTGGATAAAATGTTAACTGGCTTGGGGTTGAACGTTTTACATGAGGTGTTACCGTTTGAGCCAGAGCAAGGAGCCTATCACGGACATGGGCACTGATTTGGCACTATTGCGCTTACTACAATTGGTGAGTCCTGGTTTGCCGATTGGTATGTATAGTTATTCACAAGGCTTGGAACGGGCAGTTGATGACGGTTGGATAAGTAATGCCAGTGATGCGGCTGAATGGATAAGTGGTTTGATGGCGTGCTGTCAAACGTATATCGACTTACCTATTTTGGCTAGGCTTTATGACGCCTGGGCTGGGAATAACGTAGAACAGATTGAGCATTGGAGCCAAATCTTAATGGCCTATCGCGAAACTGCTGAGCTGCGAGCAGAAGAGCGCCAAACTGGTCAAGCATTAGCACGGTTGTTAGGTGCTTTGGATATTGTTGAAATGCAGCCGTGGATTCGTAAGCGAGAAGCCACATTGGCGGGCGTTTTTAGTTTTTCCGCCGTTTATTGGGATATTCCAAAACGCGAAACCCTCATCGGTTACCTATGGAGTTGGTTAGAGAATCAGGTGCTATGTGCGGTAAAATTGGTGCCGTTAGGGCAAGTGGCGGGGCAGAGATTGTTAAAAGATTTGGCGGCTAATATACCGAATTTCGTCGATGAAGCTTTACGTTTAACGGATGATGACCTCGGTGGCAGCGCGTTTGGATTAGCGCTGGCCAGCAGTCGCCATGAAATGCAATATTCCAGATTATTTCGTTCTTGAGAGGCAATATGAATGACAAAACCGTATTAAGAGTGGGTATCGGCGGCCCAGTGGGGTCAGGAAAAACGGCATTAGTAGATGCCTTATGCAAAAACATGCGTGATCAATTTCAAATCGCGGTGGTTACCAATGATATTTACACGCGTGAAGACCAGCAATTCCTCATTCGTAGCCAGGCTTTGCCGGAAGAACGGATTGTAGGCGTGGAAACTGGTGGCTGCCCTCATACTGCTATCCGTGAAGATGCGTCGATGAATCTGGCGGCAGTCGATGACTTAATCCAGCGTTTTGATAATCTCGACTTTATCATGGTGGAAAGCGGCGGCGATAACCTTAGCGCTACCTTCAGCCCAGAATTGGCTGATCTGACCATTTACGTGATTGATGTTTCCGCTGGCGATAAAATTCCGCGTAAAGGTGGCCCCGGCATTACCCGATCGGATTTATTGGTGATTAACAAAATTGATTTAGCCCCTTTTGTGGGTGCATCTCTGGATGTCATGAATCGGGATGCAAAAAAAATGCGTGGTGAACGACCATTCGTGTTTAGCAATTTAAAAACAGGGATTGGGCTGGATGATATTAGGAATTTTATTATTGAACAGGGGATGTTGGGGTAGGCACTAATACGGCTATAGTAAATATTACCCTTTGTTAATTAAGTTATCACGGGGGTAATATTGTCTGAAAGCACTAAACCTTGTGAGGTAAGCGATGCGTACCATACAAAATTTTTTCCTCAGACGCACAAAAAAAGTGCAGCAATATACGCCACCGCCCTAATATGGCCATTTATACCAATGCCATCTATATCTTCCTCATCTCCAAGCACGGTCTAAATTGGTGCGGTTATTGCTTGCTATTAATTCAATTTGACTAACAAAAAGCCTGAGGATCTTGCTATCCAACCCAATATCTCTAAAATTCGCCGTGACTATAACGCTTGGGTGGCGAATGAAACGATGGAAGATTATGCCCTGCGTTTTGCGCCACGTACTTTCCGTAAGTGGTCGGAATTTCAAGTGGCGAATACCGCGTTCGGTTCAACATCGTTCTTGGTGTTGGAAGCAATTGGCGGCTTTTTATCGATTAATTACGGCTTTACCAATGCGTTTTGGGCGATTTTTGCGGTGGGGTTAATTATTTTTATTACTAGCTTCCCCATCAGTTATTACGCTGCGCGCTATAACATTGATATTGATTTGCTTACCCGTAGTGCTGGCTTTGGCTATATCGGCTCCACGGTCACATCACTGATTTACGCCTCTTTTACCTTTACGCTATTTGCGCTTGAAGCCTCTATTATGTCGCTGGCTATCGAGTTGTATTTTCATATCCCTATTGCTTTCGCACATATTATCAGTGCTGTCATCGTTATTCCGTTAGTCACTTTTGGTATCACCACCATCAGTCGCCTGCAATTATGGACGCAACCTCTGTGGCTTTTGCTCTTGCTAACACCGTATATTGCGGTTTTTGTTAATGAGCCTGAGGCGCTGATGACTTTACAGGCTTACGTCGGGATTGCCAGTAGCGGAAAAGGCTTTGACTGGCTGCTGTTTGGCAGCGCAAGCACTGTCGCGTTTTCGATGGTGGCACAAATTGGCGAGCAAGTGGATTTTTTACGCTTTATGCCTGAGCTTACCCAAAAAAACCGCCTACGCTGGTGGCTGGCAACCATCACTGCCGGCCCTGGTTGGATTGTATTTGGTATGTTACGGCAACTGGGCGGTGCGTTTCTGGCGCATCTTGCTATTCGTCACGGCATTTCGCCTGAACATGCACATGAACCCACACAAATGTATTTGATTGCTTACGGCGAATGGTTTAACACGCATACCGCTTTGGCTATTACCACCCTGTTTGTCATTATTTCGCAAATAAAAATCAATGTCACTAATGCTTATGCTGGTTCATTAGCGTGGTCAAATTTTTTTTCGCGCTTAACCCATAGTCACCCAGGTCGTGTTATCTGGTTATGGTTCAATGTCTCCATTGCCTTATTGTTAATGGAGTTCGGGGTTTTTAATGCGCTTGAAAAAGTCTTAGGATTATTTTCCAATATATCCATTGCGTGGATTAGTGCGGTGGCCGCAGACTTATTAATCAATAAACCATTGCGCCTAAGCCCTAAGCGCGTTGAGTTTAAACGCGCTTATTTACCCGACCTTAACCCGGTAGGGACACTGGCAACGCTGATGGCCTCAATTATTTCTATCTTGGCTTATTTAGGGCTATTTGGTCAATACGCACAGGCGTTTTCAGCGTTCATCTCATTAACGCTGGCTTTCCTACTCGTACCCTGCCTAGCAAAATTGTATGGGCGTAAACGCTATCTCACCCGCCGGCGTTTTTACGCTAAACCTAAAACGTTAAGCCAATGCACTATTTGTGATAACGCTTTTGAACACGAAGATATGGCGTATTGCCCTTTTTATTCGGGTAATATTTGTTCTCTGTGTTGCAGCTTGGATTCTCGCTGCATGGATGCCTGCAAACCTGGTTTACGGTTGGATGATTATTTGCAAAAACTGGCTGATACTTGTTTACCTAAACATCTTAGCTTGAATACACGCTTACGATTAATTCGTTTTAGTCTGTTATTTATCTTTTTAAGCATTCTAACCAGTTTATTTATCGGCATCATTTATTATCAGGATTTACTGAGCGTACAAACATATAGACCTTCTTTTAATCTGTTGCTAGAAAATTTTGTAAAGGTTTACACCTCTTTGCTGGTATTTATCGGCCTGTGTACGTGGTGGTTAATTTTAAATGACGAAAGTAGGCGCGTAGCTCATGCAGAAATTGGCACACAAACGCAACGATTATTAATGGAAATTGCCGAACACAAAAAGACTGATGCTAAATTGCAACAGGCGACTAAATCGGCAGATAAAGCCAATACCGCTAAAAGTCGTTTCTTGAGTAATATGAGCCATGAAATCCGTACGCCGTTAAATAGTATCATTGGCTATGCCTATATTTTACAACAAGACCCAGCCATTCCTGCGCATCGTCGCCAAGCAGTGGATATTATGAAACGTAGCGGCGAACATTTATCGGCTTTAATAGAGGATATTTTAGATATTGCTCGTATTGAAGCCTGTAAACTGGAATTACGCAGTGACCCAATTGATTTTACGGGTTTATTAGCGCATTTATTCAGCCTATTTAAACCACAAGCTGAAAAAAAAGGCTTGATGTTTAACTGCCAGATCTTAAATACCCTGCCACAATGCGTAAAAGGGGATGAAAAACGGGTGGGGCAAATTTTAATTAACCTACTTAGTAATGCTATTAAATTCACTACAAAAGGGGAAATAATTTTTCGCATTGGCTACAGTTGTGGGGTGAGTACGTTTCAAATCATTGATACTGGTTCTGGCATTGCACCGGAGCAACTGCAAGCTATTTTTCAGCCGTTTACACAGTTGGCGCAGGAACAGCTCGTATCGGGCAGTGGCTTGGGGCTGACGATCAGCAAGTCCTTAACTGAGATTATGGGCGGCGAGCTGACCGTAGAAAGCACGCTGGGGCAGGGCACGCAATTTACCGTAAAATTATTTCTAGCCAGCCTCGGTAACGAGCAAAACAAGATAGCAGAAACAACTGTCCTCGGTTATCAGGAAAACTTAAAACACCTTTTGGTCGTTGATGATCAACCGGATCATCGACATTTGCTTAAGGCAATTTTAGAACCATTAGGATTTAGCGTAGGGGAGGCCAGTTCAGGACGTGAATGTTTGCACGATGTTAAGATAAATCCGCCGGATTTGATTTTACTTGATCTATCCATGCCTGAAATGAATGGTTGCGAAACGGCCATACAATTACGTCAACTGGGCTTTTCGCAGCCCATTATAGTTTTGAGTGCCAATGCTTATGCCGCAGACCGTCTTAAGGCTATTAATGCAGGCTGCAATGATTTTTTAGCCAAACCGCTACAAGTCCCAGAATTACTGTTTAAGCTGAAATTGCATCTGAGCCTTACTTGGCTTTTCGATGAAAACGACGTGGACATTTCCCAAAAAATACTGCCGCAACAATTCAAATCACCGCCAGCAGATATTTTGCAGGATTTAAGCGCCTATGTCCGTATTGGTGATCTACAGGGACTGAATCACTATTTGACTGAATTCAGCCAAAATAACCCAGAGTATCAGTATTTTTCGGAGCAACTACTTAGCTTGGGCCGTGAATATCGCTTACTTGACCTTAAAAAACGCCTCAACATGACTACCGAGCCTCCTACACATGATTAATGACCCTGTAAATAACCACTCGATTGTTATGATTGTTGATGATACCCCCAATAATCTAGCCGTATTATCAGACACGCTGTCAGAATCGGGTTACCGCGTCTTAGTGGCCACCGATGGCTTGTCAGCCTTGGAGCAAATTGTCTTCCTAAAACCAGATATTATTTTATTGGATGTTATTATGCCCGGCATAGACGGTTTTGAAACCTGCAAACGCCTAAAAGAAAATCCTGACACAGCGGCTATTCCGGTGATATTCATGACTGCTCGCAGTGAATTGGATGATTTGTTACGTGGCTTCGATGAAGGTGCGGTTGATTATGTGGTTAAACCCATTCGTCCGCCCGAAGTGTTAGTGAGAGTAGCAACGCAGCTTAAGCAAGCTAGGGATATACAGCGTGCGGAAAATGCCTTAAACAATAACCCTTACGCTACTTTAGCCTTCAATAAAATCGGTCATATTACTTGGCTACCGACTGCAGGAAGTCGCTGGCTATGTGAATTTTTGCAGTGTCAATCTCTACCGGAAACGCTTAAAGTTGGTACATTATTACCAACGCCTATTAATGACTGGATAAAATACCAACTTACTCAGTCTTTTGATCAAAAACAAAGTACTTTTGAAAGCGTCCGCAATGGTGTGCATTTTTCAGCGAAATTCACCTCCTGCATTAATGCCGATGAATATTTATTGCAAATGGAAACGCACTCAGGACAGTGGGATTTGGATTTGGTTAAAGCCTCATTAGGGCTGACGTTTCGAGAGGCTGAAATTCTTATGTGGATTTCTAGGGGAAAAACCAACAAGGAAGTGGGGCTGATTCTTGATACCAGTCCGCGCACAGTCAATAAACACTTGGAGCATATTTTTGAAAAATTGGGGGTTGTCACGCGTGCGGCAGCCGTGTCAATAGCTATGCAACGAAAGAGTGGGATTAAAAGTGGCGTTGTTGAATAAATCGTATTTTGGTCGAATTTACCCGTTCAGTACTTTTTTAAATTTTTACGGACACAGGCATGCCTAAGCCGGTCATTCGATTAAGCGCAGATGCACTTATTCATCTCACCGTTCGCCCATTTTTAATTATGGTTCAACTGGTTGCTAGTTTTAACCGACATGGATACCTGCACAGAGCGACACTTCCAGAAACCAACATATTAGTCGAGAAATTAGCTTTATGAAACGGATAGAGACGGGTGTGATTAAAAGTGCGGGGATTCTGTAAAATATCGTTATTTACCTTGACGTAGCCTATGAACTCAATCGAAGACCAGCTTTTTATCAGTCGTCTTAAGCACAGCATCTCCTTGGAAACCTTGCAAAAATACGCCAAAGCCTTGGGTAAACGGCTGGAAATCCATCTGGTATAAGTCAACAGAGTGCTTCAAGGGGTTGTAAGCCCGTTGCGGCCTGGCAATGCTGCATAAACTAGCGGGTGTGAATCCCGCCCAGGTAATCGCTAGCCACGAGCCTGGTATCGAGCCTTGCAGGTATATCGGTAACGGTATGCTTGATGCGTAGGCACGAAAGGAAGCGAGGCGCAAAGGTAACAGGTGAAGCTGACCCTGAAGGATACAGTCCCGAAATAACCGCATTGGATATGGCCGATAGTCTGGGCTTACTAGCAGGCAACAGTTGTTATAGCGTATAGGCGAGCTATGGCAAACATCCCGGGATCTTAGGCCGTATCGAGCTTTACATTGAGTTTATGCCGTAACCAGGGAGATCCAAAGGTCGGCGCAATAGCGCACCTCTTGCCAAGTCTAAACAGCGAGAATAGAGGCGGTGACCATTGGAAGTCGGAGATGCCCATAGTAACAATGAAGTCTGGTAATTCAGATGGAGTGAAGGGGCGTCGGTTTGAGATAAAAGGTAATGGATACATGACCCGACACTGAGCGGACTATTTTCATGACAACACAAATTATTCATTTCACACAGTGGGCTCGTGATAATCCACAGCGAAAATACAACTCGCTATTAGGGATGCTGTTTGATCCCAATGGATTAAATGAGAGCTTCGAGCGTCTAGCCGTAAATAAGGCGCCTGGGGTTGATGGGATGCGCAAGGCAGACTATGGCGGGGACAAATTAACCACACGACTGGGGGATTTGTCAGCTAGAATAAGTCGTCTAGGGTATCGACCTAAGCCGGTAAGGCGAGTGTTTATACCCAAATCGAACGGTGGTCGCCGTGCATTAGGAATACCAAGCTTTGAAGATAGAATCGTGCAAGATCGAACCAGTCTGATTTTGCAGGCGATCTGGGAACCAGAATTTCGAGACTGCTCGTATGGTTTTCGTCCTGGGCGAAATGCGCATCAAGCGCTAAAACGTTTGGCGGAAATTATTACGATAGAGCTGACGCAATGGGTTGTAGAGGCAGACATCAAAGGATTCTTTGATAACGTTAACCATGACCATTTGAAGCTTTTCTTGGCACATAGAATTTCGGATACCAGGTTGCTACGGATTATTGATCGGTTCATCAAGGCTGGCGTGCTAGAGGACGGGGTATTCAAGGCCAGCGAGCAAGGGACTCCGCAAGGCGGATTAGTTTCGCCCGTGCTTGCAAATATTTATTTACACTACGTATTGGATTTATGGTTTGAGAAGCGTTATGCTAAGAAATGTCACGGCACAGCTAGATTAGTGAGGTATGCCGATGATTTTGTTGCGTGCTTTCAATGGGAAAGTGATGCTAAACGATTCATGCAAGAATTAACGGAACGGTTAGCGCAATTTAGCCTTGAAACTGAACCAAGTAAAACCGCTATTCATCGGTTTGGACATTTGGCAAAAACACGCTGCAAACAGGATGGGCATCGCCGGCCTCAGACCTTCAACTTTTTAGGCTTCACGCATTATGTGGGGTGCAGTAGAAAAGGAAACTTTGTGGTGGGACACATGACGCAACGCGAGCGTATTCAGAAGAAACTTAAAGAACTGAATATCCGCCTT
Source organism: Methylococcales bacterium (assembly GCA_026398935.1). Lineage (GTDB taxonomy): Bacteria > Pseudomonadota > Gammaproteobacteria > Methylococcales > Methylomonadaceae > SXIZ01. The sequence continues at coordinate 4,093 of JAPLRW010000069.1, read as the reverse complement.
GCAGAAATGAGAACCCAAGGTGGTCGGGCAATGATGGAATATGCTCGTCGACACTTCCAAGGCCATATCCAATATTTTGGAGTGAGTGGAAACACCAGGAGCTTACGGCAATATCGCCAACAAGTACAACGGCTCCTGTTTAAATGGCTGAATCGCCGAAGTCAATGCCGAAGTTTTAATTGGCATAAATTTGCCGAGGCGATGGAATTTTTTATTCCTCGGACTCGTATTGTCCATAACCTTTACCCAACACCACAGTGGATGACTCAAACTGGGAGCCGGATGGTGTAACTCTCCAAGTCCGTTTCTGCGAGGGTTGCGCCTTGAAAGCGCATGAAAATCTGTAGTTTGAAATAACTACCGTGGTAAAGCCTAGCCAGCAGCCACGAACCGAGTCTTGCGTGGTGTTTGGTAACAACCACTGCGAAGCGTAGACAGGGAGGCAGTAGGCCGAAACGTAAGTGAACGGAAAATTAGCCCCGAAATCGATCGTGGTTGAAGTAGCTGACCTTATCTCTCTAAAGGGAAGGCGAAATTTTACTATGCGACTTGGCGAGCATAGTAAAGTGCTTCCGGGGTTCGAACCGTCGGCATGCGGCCAAAGGATTTCATGTGAACAAGGGAGAGCCATCTGTCTCAAGCGGAACTTGTAGGGTCTGACAAGCTAACAATGCGAGGATGATCCGATGGGTAGATGGCAGTCAGATTGGCTGATAGTACTCTGAGACCGGGAGAGCCGGTTACATGGGGAAGCGGTCAACAGTTATTGAATCGTTCATGGGCAACATGAGCTCTATACAATGAGAGGTTACGGACTTCTATGCAAAGAGAAGATAATCCAGTCATGACAACAGGACTCGAACGAATAGCAGCGAAAGCTCGAAGTGAAACAAAATTCCAGTTTACTTCGTTGGGGCATCACATAACACAAGAGCGGGTGTGGAGTAATCTGAGTCGAATACCCCTTAAATCAGCTCCTGGCTGTGATGCTCAAACGGTAACGGAAGCATTGCAGGACTTTAATGGATGGATAGAACCAATGTTGCAATCGGTTCACCGCCAAGGCTACAAAGCCCCGCCAATCCGGCGTGTGTACATTCCAAAACCTGGCAAACAGGAAATGCGCCCTTTGGGTGTGCCAAGTGTTGCAGACCGAGCCTTACAACGTAGTGTGTCGGAGGTGCTGTCCGCTATTTATGAACAAGACTTTCTGTCGTGTTCTTTTGGTGGTCGTCCAGGACTCAGTGCGCATAAAGCGTTGGCGACTGTGAACGAACTCATTGCGGGACACAAGGTCGGTTGGGTGTTGGAAGCTGATTTAAAGAACTTCTTTGGGAGTTTAGATCATGGATGGCTACTCCGTTTTGTCGAACTGCGAGTCGGAGACCCGCGCATCATTAGCCTGATTAGACGTTGGCTGAAAGCGGGGATTATGGAAGACGGTGAAATACACCCCAATACTGAAGGGACTCCGCAGGGCGGATCAATCAGCGTGTTGCTGAGCAATCTCTACCTGCACTATGTGTTAGATTTATGGTTCACTAAAGTGGTCAAAACACACCTACAAGGCGAAGCCTATTTGGTAAGGTACATTGATGATTTTGTGATCTGCTTCCAATTCCGATCAGATGCCATTCGCGTGCAGCAGGTATTAAGCAAGCGTCTGGCAAAGTTTGGGCTTGAACTGGAGCCGAATAAGACCAAGCTGGTTGAATTTGGCCTGTTTGCTTATCGTTATGCCAATAAGTGCGGTAGAAAGCGTCCGGAAACTTTGTATTTTCTGGGTTTCACTATCTACTGCACGCGCAATCAAAAGGGAAATTTTAAGGTTGGTTTCCGCACTGAGAAGACTCGTCTGCGGCGAAGTATGCTCAACCTTAGCGACCTGATGAGACGCATGAGGCATTTACCGATAAGGGAGCAAGTTATCAATCTTAACCGCGTATTGCGTGGACACTACGCCTATTATGGTATTGCTGGAAACATTCGATCCTTGCAAAAGATATATCGATTTGTTGAACGCTATTGGCGGAAGATGCTGAGCAGTCGTAACCGAGAAGGCCGAGTCACCTGGGATGTTTTCTATAAAATCAAAACACTGTTTCCGTTACAGCGACCAAAACTTGTATTACCTTATCCAAGGTTACAGAGCATTGCTGTGTTGTAAATCAATGACTGAAGAGCGTAGTGCGGGAAATCCGCACGCTACGTTCTGTGGGAATCGGAGGTGGGTGACTGCCTCCGATGACCTGGTGCCTGCTGAGGCGACTTGGCAGGTCTACTCACCCAGAACCCCTTTAAAATAAATGCGCTAAAGTTATGAATTTTGCAACAAGGTATAGTTTGTTAATATTCAATAAGTTACAAAAATATTGTCGCCAGTTTTGAAAACGATATTTCGGCTGTACATCACGAATACCAAGGCTTACAGCTTAGTGCTGCGACAAACAATGCAGATGGGGCGTGTCATTTATCCTGACAATGCATGAGGTGGTTCAATTCCGATGTCATCATAGTTTCTTTCATATTCAGGGATACAATCAACGACAAGGCCACACAGCCACTGACGTAATAAGCGAACCACTCAGGATGCCCCAGACTTTTCAGCCATAATGCCAAATATTCAGCCGTTCCGCCAAACAATGCCACCGTGACGGCATAAGGAAATCCCACGCCTAATGCGCGGATATGTACCGGAAATAATTCAGCTTTGACGATAGCATTCACGGATGAATAACCCGAAACAATCAGCAAGGCGCAGACATACCAACCTAAAGCGGATGCTATGCTTTGTGGTTGTGACAACAAGCTAAGGATGGGAACTGTAAAAACCGTGGCCGATACACCAAAGGCAATCAACATAAACCGTCGCCCGACCAAGTCAGAAATCCAGCCGAATAAAGGCTGTAACAACATAAACACGAACAGCGCAATACTACAAATCACCGTTGCATCGTCTTTGCTGAACCCCGTGGTGTTGACCAGAAATTTTTGCATATAGACGGTAAACGTATAATACGATACTGTCCCACCAGCGGTAAGCGCGACAACGGTGAAAATCTGCTTGGGGTATTTCAGCAATTCTTGTAAATTCGCCTGCCGACTATTTTGGCTATGGCTGTTAACAAAGGCGTCGGTCTCTGCCATTTTTCCGCGCATGAAAACCGCCGCAACTGCCATGATCCCGCCGATCACAAAGGGAATTCGCCATCCCCAGGCATGCAGTTCGGTACTGCTCAACAGACACTGTTGCAAAAGCATCAACAAGCCTAAGGCAAAAATTTGCCCCAGCACAATGGTGACGTACTGAAAGCTGGAATAATAGCCCCGGCGGTCAGGTGTCGCCATTTCACTGAGATAGGTGGCTGAACTGCCATATTCCCCACCAATGCTAAAGCCCTGAAGGATGCGGGCAAGCAGCAGTAGTGCTGGTGCCCAATCGCCAATAACCGCGTATCCCGGAATGCAGGCAATCATTAATGAACCAACGCACATCAGGCTCACCGATAGCACCAAGGTATATTTGCGACCTTTGCGATCGGCCAGACTCCCCAGTACCCAACCGCCTAATGGCCGGAAGATAAACCCGACCGCAAAAACCGCTGCATTATTCAGCAGCTGTGCGGTTTGATCCCCGGCGGGAAAAAATATCGGCGCAAAGTATAGCCCAAACGCCGCATAAATAGCCCAGTCAAAATACTCAACCAGATTACCCACGGAACCGCTAAAGATATTACGTAAGCGCTTGCTGTGCGAAATGCTAGCAACTTGCGTTTCTGGGCAATCATAAAGCTTGATCTGCTCGGTTTGTCTTTTCATTACAGTCCTTAATAGCGGTCGTATTTGTGTGGCTACGTTGAAACTTAGCCAATTGGATTGATTAGCGGGCTATAATCCGCCATGTTCGCTCACAAGATGAGAAAACATTTCAAGCATGCACCCTCCCGTTTAGTGTCCACTAATTTATAAGATTGTGGACAGGGTAATTCATAGGGAATAAACTGTCTATAAAATCGTTTTTCACATACTTAATAGACAATCCGTCTATTAATCGATTTAGGAGACAGTTTTAAGCGATGCGACTCTTTGGTTA
>JAPLRW010000123.1 GCA_026398935.1 Methylococcales bacterium | reverse complement strand
TATCTGAGGTAACTAATTTAGCATTAACAACTGCACCATTTTCGATAATAGGAACAATAGTACCCGTCCAGACATCTTTAGGACTCAAAAATATAATAAAATCTCTCACCTCTTTAGAATCGGTTCCTCTACGGAATACGATTTTGGCGGCTACAGTTTTATCACTGGTGTTAACAATGTTGATCAATTCATTTTGTCTATTCGCTACTGAAAAATAGGGCACAACAGCAAAATCACCTACGCCGTTTTCTGCAATATTAATCGCCTGTGCGCTAGTGGCAACAGCACCCAAACCCATTGCGGCCGTTAAAGCCAACGCTAATTTGTTTCTTTTCATTTTTTCCATTCTTAATTACCCCAAATTTCATTAATTAACGAAATACAAAGCTCTACGACACAGCGAAATTTTAAAATCAAGCAGAATATTAGAACATTACGCCACTTTAAGCAACTATTTTAATGCTTAATCTTAGGATAGCACACTCCAAAAAAATCACCAACCCTTAAGTGACAATTAGACAACTATTTTGGATTTTTAACAACACTATTCAGCTTAAAACAACAGTTTTTACCCTAAACGAGGGCATTCACCCCCCAGAAACTAGCTGCCTATATGCCAATAAATCCACATAGTTAATAAGTTTTTTTGGCCAAATAACACACAAAGTTTGAGCAACTTGCTTCCCTATGCAGCAGTTTTAATCAACCATCCACCACTCATTATCCTGTCGCATCCAACGCTCATTTATTTGGCTATTGCCTTCCGTTAAACCAACACCCGGCATCGAAAAGCTGTAAACAAGCGTTAATCTCACATCAGCAGTATCCGTTTCGGCATTAACCACTACAGCATCAATATGCATTGACTTCCACTGCAATGTCGAGCCAAACTTCGCTTGATACTGACTAACAGCATGTGTTTGGCGATACGCGGGCAATTCAAACTGATACGCTGCGTTCCAATCTTTTTTAATAAGCGCCTGCCAGCGCAATTCCACACGCTCCTGTAGCAACTCAGCACTGGTTTTACCCATATTTGCTACGCCAGTACAGCCGACTAACACTAACAACCCGCTAATGAAAATAATTAACAGCAAATTTTTATATAGTATATTTTTCATATGACAATGTAATGACAGCATACCCAGGAATTTTTCTTTATCGCTTTAAGAGTAATTATTCAGCCCCCCCTCTTAGAAAAAGAGGGGTTAGTACCCTAAGGGCATAAAGGGAGATTTATTAGATAAAATCTCCCTCAATCCCCCTCAATCCCCCTTTTTACCCTAAAGGGCACAAGTCAAAGGGGGAGGTGAATAAGTACTTTTAAGAAGCCAGCGCATTATAAAGAACCGTTTGTGCGTGTAAGCAACATTATGCGCCATCCATTAAGTACAACTTACACATCACAAGCAGCGATTATATCAAATCAAGACACTTTTCTATGTAGTAGCGCAAAATCCCGCTCTAAGGCATCACCTGATTAATTAACAACGCAATCGGTTGCTGTACTTGCCTAATAACCACTTGCTCTTTGCTGGCAAATAAATCACCCGATTGCGCAATGGCTTGACCTGACAGCGAGACTCTAGCGGTAATATCCACCACATCGACAGAAGACAGTGTGGCAGTAGGCATTGCCGCTTTACTGTCATCCAGCACAACATCCGCCGGCAAATCTTTAACCGTTAAGCGCGCAACCGCCAAAGGCATTTTTCCGCCGGGAGGTTTAGCGAAAATAAAGACCTGCTGATCAGGATTCACCTTGGCTTTTAATTCTGGCGCAATATCAACCGTTAAGTGCAAAGATGCTGATGCCAATACTGGCACAGACACTGAAGTAGCCGTACCCACTACCTGATTAATCACTAAACTAACCGGCGCCGCGCCACTCACGTTAACTTTTTCTTGCGTTGCAAATAAATCACCATCCTGCGGAATAGCTTGCCCAGAGAGGGAAATTCTAGCGGTAATATCCACTTGCGCAACAGAAGATAACGTTGCAGTAGGCATGGCCGCTTTTGTGTCGTCCAATACAATGGTTGCAGGCAGATCTTTAACGGTCAATCGCTCAGCCGCCAAAGGCATTTTACTCCCCGCTGGACGGGCAAATACAAAGACAACTTGATCGCTACTGACTTTTGCCTTTAATTCCGGCGCAATATCCACCGTCACCTGAATTTTAGCCTCCACGTCTTTTGCAACCGTTGCAGCATTACCGATAATCGTGGATGGCGTGATGCCTAATTTTTCTTGTGCCGCCGCAATGGATGGATCGATGAATTGCGCAATTAAATTAGCATTGGCTTTGACTTTGGCCTGCTCCCAAAAGGAAATGGCTTGTTTATAGGCGTCTTGCTCATAGGCTTCAACACCCTTCAACACCAACGCATTAGGCTCTTTTGGATCAATCGCCAAAGCGGCTGCAATAGCAGCCTTTACAGGCTCGGTTACCTTTTCATCAGCCGCTAAATACAGCGCTTGTGCGTACGAGCCTTTTATCGAGGCATAGTCAGGCGAGTCTTTTGGTACAATTTTCTCAATGGCTGAAAACATTTCTGCTGCCTTGGCATATTGCTGCGTCGCAGCATAGCTGTTCGCCAATAAAAACCACTTACCGATATTTTTAGGATCTTGTTTAACCTTTTCTTTCAGCAGCTCAATGGCTTTGCTAAGATCGGGCGCTTTTTGATCAGCCGCCGACGCCTGTTGCGAGTCATCCATGCGATTGTTTAACGTGCCTTGTGCCTGCATAGCAAGACGCACCGTATAATCATCACTACGCCCCAAGACTGCGTACAAACCAATACTCCAAATAATAACCGCCAGCAGCATCAATACGCCCATCAGCCAATGCTTAGTACCAATCACCACGGACTCTGCCACAGGCAAACGCGTATCAATCGCAACATCATTTAACAACGATTTTTCAAGCTCTACTTTGAGCTGCTCAAACGCTACTGCATCCAGCGTACCCTGTGCTTTTTCAGCTTCAAGTTCACTCAAGCGCTCTTTAAAAATTTCAATATTACGCTGTCTGTGGCTAGCAACTTGCTCGGTCAACAGCGGAGCAGACGCATGGCCTTTGGCCACCACGCCACGCTTACCTTTTTTAGGCGAAACAGGCACAGGAAGATCATCTGAATTACCAGACTGTCCCTGCGCGGCAACGATCGGCCAAAATATAAATCCGGCGACACCCATAAGCATTCCAACGACAGCTATCCAAAAATTGGTCATGATGAATGCTTTCCTGTACCGTTTAAGAGAGTTTCAATTTGTTTTTGCTGCTCAGCATCAAGCGCATGGGTAGCCAAGGTATCGGCTACAGCATCAGCATTGACTTTAGCGGTATTACGGCGACTGATAAACACCACGACAATAATACCTAGCAGTAGCAACACCGCCGGACCAAACCATAATATATAGGTTTTACTGTCCACGCGCGGCTGATACAGCACAAAATCACCGTAACGCTCGATCATATAATCAACAATTTGTTGATCACTTTTTTTTTCGCTCAGCATTGCCTGAATTTTGGTGCGTAAATCTTGTGCAATAGGCGCATTAGAATCGGCGATATTTTGATTTTGGCATTTCGGACAGCGTAATTCTGTCGTCAACTGACGAAAACGATCTCGATCACTGTCACTGTTAAATTGATAAACATCAATCGCCGCATTAACAGCAAAGCCTGCTAACAGCAACAACACGCCCAATACGTTTAAATAGGTTTTATTTAACATTTAATAACTCCTGTACCTTTTCCCATACCTCGGGCGTAATACCGCCGACATGTCGAAAGCGTACGATACCGCCGGCATCAACAAAATAGGTTTCAGGTGCGCCAAAAACGCCCAAATCAAGTCCAAGCAAGCCTTGTTCGTCAAAAATCGTAAACAGATACGGATTACCTAAGTCGTTTAACCACGTTGTTGCAGCCGGACGCTCATCTTTATAATCAAGACCAATAATGGCTAACTTTTTTTGATCGGCGATAGCCAGCAAATCACTGTGCTCCTGACGGCAAGAAGGACACCAAGTTGCCCAGACATTAACCAGCACGGGTTTACCTGCAAAGTCGGCATTGGTTAAGATACGCTCCGGCTGTTCCAACGAGGGCAGCTTAAATGCAGGAAAGGGCTTATCAATTAAAGCAGAAGGCATGGCGTTGGGATCAAGACTCAAGCCTTTCCATAAAAATCCGCCTAAAATAATAAATAACGCTAACGGTATAAATAAAAATAGCCTAGGCATGCGTAGTCTCCACCGGCACTAAGGATGCCGTAGGACGACGATAACGTTTATCCGCTACGGTAACAAAACCACCCAAGGCCATCAATAATCCACCTAACCATAACCAGCGCATGAACGGCTTATAATGCAAGCGTATCGCCCACGCACCTTCGCCTAAAGGCTCGCCCATCGCGACATACAAATCACGCCACAAAGTAGGATCAATCGCCGCCTCGGTCATCATGGAGGCTTTCACCGTGTAATGCCGTTTTTGCGGGTACAGACTGACGATCGCAGCACCTTTCTGCGTAATCACGATTTCCCCTTGGTCGGCACTGAAATTAGCACCCTGCACTGGGGTCGCGCCTTTAAACTCAAAGCGATACCCTGCAAACTCTTGCACCTCACCCGGCGCCATGCGAATATCACGCTCTTCGGTATAGATTGATACCAGCGTCACACCAACGATAGCTACGGCGAAACCGATATGCGCAATCAACATGCCGTAATAACTTAATGGCAAGTTGCTTGCGCGTTGCAGGAGATTATCGCTGGATTTAAATTTATGCTGATAATCTTTCAGCATACTCAGCACAATCCAGAAACTAAGCGCCATACCAATGGCAACGGGTAATTTAAAATCACCCTGATAGATGAACGGAAAAATAATACCGCACACCACAGCAATAACCGCAGGCATCCACAGCGAAGTAAGCATACTTTTTCCGCTGGTTTTACGCCATTTTAGCGCAACAGATGTACCCAGCAACATGGCTAACAAGCTCATTTCAGGGACAAATATCGCATTAAAATACGGAGGACCTACGGAGATTTTACCGCCACCCATCGCATCAACTAATAAAGGATACAGTGTACCCAATAATACAGTGACGGCTGCAACGGTTAAAATCACATTGTTCATCAATAAAAAGCTTTCCCTAGACACCAATGCAAATTTTGATTCGGACTTAACATTCGGCGCTTTGAGTGCAAACAAGGTTAACGAGCCACCAATGGTTACCGCCAATAAAGCCAAAATAAACATTCCACGCTTAGGGTCACTGGCAAAGGCATGTACCGAGGTTAAAACCCCCGAACGCACCAGAAAAGTTCCGAGCAAACTTAAAGAGAACGCAAAGATGGCCAATAACACCGTCCAGCTTTTAAATACCCCGCGCTTTTCAGTAACCGCCAAAGAATGCACCAAGGCAGTTCCTACTAACCAAGGCATGAACGAAGCATTCTCAACCGGATCCCAAAACCACCAACCGCCCCAGCCTAATTCGTAATACGCCCACCAACTGCCTAAGGTAATACCTGTGCCTAAAAAAGCCCAAGCAATAGTTGTCCACGGACGCGACCAACGCGCCCAAGCTGCATCCAATTGACCGGATAATAACGCAGCAATCGCAAACGCAAACGCAACAGAAAAACCGACATAGCCCATATACAAAATGGGCGGATGCACAATTAAACCAAAATCCTGCAAGAGCGGGTTAAGGTCGGCACCATCCATAGGCGACTGAGGAAGCAGTCGCGCAAAGGGACTGGAGGTAATCAAGGTAAACAAGCTAAATCCAAATGCAATCATCCCCATTACAGCAAGTACCCTTGCCAACATATCGAGAGGCAGCGCACGACTGAATAAGCTGACGGCTAACGTCCAGCCACTTAATATAAACACCCACAATAATAAAGAGCCTTCATGCCCCCCCCAAATCGCACTCACTTTATACTGTGACGGCAACTTACTGTTAGAGTGATCAGCAACATAGGTCACCGTAAAATCATCAGTAACAAAAGCATAGCCCAAACAAAGCATACTGATAAGTAGGCTTAAAAATTGCGCCTTGGCTAAAGGTTTCGCATAGCTCATCCATAAATAGTTATTCTGCATAGTGCCGATTAACGGTACTATCGCCAGCAATGCCGACAAACATAACGCCAAAATTAACGCAAACTCACCTAACTCTGGGATCATGGCTGCACCTGTTCAGTTTTAGGCTTAGCGTTTTTTAAACTATCCGCAATTTCAGGCGGCATATAATTTTCATCATGTTTCGCCAAGACTTCGTCAGCTTGAAAAATGCCTTGAGCATCTAACTTACCTTGCGCAATAATACCCTGCCCTTCTTTAAAGAGATCAGGCAAGATACCCGTATAGTCCACCTGTATTTTCTCCGCCGTATCTGTCACCCAAAAGCTAACATGTAAACTTTTAGTATCCCTAACCAATGAGCCTTTTAACACCATACCACCCACCCGAATACGTGCGCCTGTAGGCGCTTCGCCGTTGACAATTTGTGTCGTAGAGTAAAACAAATTAATGTTTTGTTTTAAAGAATACATTACCAGCCCTACAATAATGGCGGTACCAAAGACAACGCCTAAAGCAATTGTCAATCGTTGTTGTCGTTTTGGAGTCATGAGTTTCGTTGCTCGCGCTTTGCGTGACGTTTAGCAAGATTAAAAAAAGCACGTTTTTTTAACCAGAGAGATAAAATATTCGCTATAAAAATTAATAGCGTGATGGCGTAGCTTAACCATACATAAAGCGCATGACCCCCCATATCCAGGAAATCAGAGAAAGAATTGAAGTAACCCATAATAGTAAATAGTATTAAATTTTTTCGTTGATTAAAGCAATGACCCAACTGGATTTGTTTTCACGCTCTAATAGCTCAAGTCGCGTCCGAGCCATCAATAAAAAAGCAAAAAAACAGTAATATCCCAACACCATCACCAGCAACGGTAACCACATTTCTGGAGGCATGGCAGGTTTTTTAGTGAGCGTAAACGTAGCGGGTTGATGCAAGGTATTCCACCATTCTACCGAGTATTTAATAATGGGAATATTCACCAAACCCACCAACGTTAAAATAGCGGCCGCCTGCTCGCCACTGGATTTATTAGAAAACGCAGAATACAAAGCAATAATACCTACATATAAAAATAACAGTATTAACATCGACGTTAAGCGCGCATCCCATACCCACCAAGCACCCCACGTGGGCTTACCCCAAATGGCTCCTGTCGCCAAAGCAATAATCGTCATTGATGCACCAATAGGCGCAGCGGATTTTGCGACAATATGTGCTACCTTCATCTTCCAGACTAGACCAATACCACTAGCAACAGCCATCAACATAAAACAAGATTGCGCCAAGATTGCAGAGGGCACATGGATAAATATAATGCGATAACTATTGCCTTGCTGATAATCTGGCGGTGCAAAGACAAGCCCCCACACAAAACCAACGCCGAGTAATAATAAGGCAGCCGTAGCAAACCAAGGCAACAAAATCCCCATAAAGTCATAAGACCACTTAGGCGAAGCTAATTGATAAAACCACCGCGGCATATTTATTTTCATGGTGTAAATTCCAATCGAGTAGAAGGTGGATAGGTAAAGAATACTTTATACATCATTTTTCATTCAATCTAATTGCGAATACTCAACTTTAAAGCCGCCGCGACCGCAAAAGGCGCAAACATCAAACTAAAAACCATTATTGCCCCTAAAAGTGCCAAATACCCCGCAATCGGCATACCCATAACCCCAGCCTGTACAGCACCTGCACCAAAAATCAACACCGGAATGTAAAGAGGCAATACCAGTAACGAAATCAAAACCCCTCCCTTCCGCAAGCCGACGGTAAGCCCCGCACCAATCGCACCAATCAAACTCAATGTCGGCGTCCCCAGTAATAAACTACTAACCAACGCCAAAATCGCTTGCGTCGGCAAAAACAACATTACGGCTAATAAGGGCGACAATAATGCTAATAAAAAGCCGCTCATCAGCCAATGACTAAACACTTTTCCTAAGGCTAATAACACTAGCGATTGAGGACTAACCAGCACCTGCTCTAAAGTACCATCATCGAAATCGTTCTTGAAAAGCCCATCCATAGACAGCAAGGTTGCCAAAAGCGCAGCAACCCAGATAATACCTGGAGCAATAGTAGATAGAACAGAGGCATCCGGACTGACCGCCAACGGAAAGAGCGCAATCACAATAACAAAAAAAGCCAATGGATTAACAATGTCATTACGATTACGAAAGGCTAGCAACAAATCGCGTTGCAATGTGTGGACAAAAAAACTCATGCAGTAACTAATAGATCAAGGTTAAGTCGGCGAACAGCAATATCAGGAAGATCAAAGTCGTGATGTGTGGTCAAGATACACAATCCACCACCGCGCACATGCTGAGCAATTAACAACTCCTTCTCCAACACGCCTTTTTTATCCAGAGCAGTAAACGGCTCATCTAAAATCCACAAGGGATGCGCACTTAAATACAGTCTTGCCAAACTAACACGACGCTGCTGACCCGCCGATAATGCATAACAGGGAACATCTTCATACCCAAACAAACCTACTTGCTTTAAAGCATAGGTGATCGAACATCTATTCAATAAAGGATGTAATGTCTGCATCCAACGTAGATTTTCTTCTGCCGTTAAAGATGCTTTGATACCCGCATGATGCCCAACATACAACAGCTGACGCAAATAAACAGTGGGTTTTTCATGAACATTATCTTGCTGCCAAAAAATATCGCCCTCAAAACTACTGGATAAGCCGCAGAGAATACGTAATAGTGAGGTTTTACCACTGCCGTTCTGACCCTCAATCTGTAAAACCTCACCCGCTCGCAAGGTAAAATTGAGCCGTTCAAAAAGCACGCGATCATCTCTTTCGCAGGATAAATCTTTAACCGTAAGCATCGGATTATATGTTGTATGTATTACAAGATAATTAAGGATAAAATAACAACTTAGGCGAAATGGATGTTTAAAATAAATCCATATTCGAGTTAAACCCCACCTTCTGTCGCATAGTATGAAGAATGATAATAAAGGGTACTTTTATAAATTTTGCCTCTCTTAAAGGATGATGCTGCTATTTTTCAAGACTTACACAACCATCAAGAAAGGCGAATACTCATTCAAATAAACGGGATATGCGGCACATAAAATACAATGAAATCCCGCCTGCTTTAAATAGCTAGCAATTCCAAACCTAACCGACAGCCTCAACATTCCGCTCAGCAGCTCTTTACTGTATTAATTTAAAGCACACTACTTATCGAATTTGACTTAACATCGCCCGTATCAGTTCCAAAAAATGCTTAAACAACCAAATCTCCTGGACACCGCGACATTATAGAACGTTTAAAGCATAGGTAACAGTGTGTTATTTCACCTACTCACTAGACAACTTGCACAAAGCAACAATTACCGCACCGACATTAAGCATCGTCAATTAAAAAGTCATAGGCAAATCCAATATTTATTAAAATACCGAGAACAATAAGCCACAGATTATTATGAAAAATGAACAAGAGAAGCGAAATGACTCGCAAAAAGAAGTTTTCCCAGAGGATTTTACAGGAGCTAAGGGTAAGTACAACAGAGGATTGTACTGAACAGCATAATGAATCAGCGCACCAAAAATACTCTGATAAATCAGATATCATCGCCACCATCAATTACAAATAATACAAAAAATCGATATCAAAACTCGAACTTACGTTACTTTATTGCATATTTAATAACTGACTTGCATTGAAAGCACTATCATTTTCTAACAAATCGAGTTACACCCATCTTGATCAATGAGTTCATCACCGAGGACAATGTACAGCTGATAATTTTATTAATGCCAAATAACACCCAAGTATTTTAGTGTCATATAAATTTATTAACCAATCATTTGGAATGGTATCGAGAGACAATACTTGATAATCAAGTACCGTTGAAAGCTCAAGAAATTGAGCTTTATTCGTACACAACAGCAATAACAGTAATTTGATACTACACGTTACTTTAAATACAAAAAAGACAATAAAAGTTAAGCGTAGTATCTTACTTCACCTGCACCCTGATAAGGTGCAAATATTTTAAATCTCAGGTCTTCCAACTAATTCAATATAGGCCATGGGAGCAGCATCACCCGTTCTATGCCCACATTTTAAAATGCGTGTATAACCACCTGGTCTATCCTGATACCTTGGACCTAATTCATTAAATAATTTAGTGACCATATCGCGATCTCGCATCTTTGCGAAAGCGAGTCTTCTTTTAGATACAGAATCAACCTTTGATAATGTGATTAATCGTTCTGCATAACCACGCAATTCCTTTGCTTTAGGTAAAGTAGTCCTGATTAACTCATGTTCAAATAAAGAATTCACCATATTGCTAAATAATGCTTTACGATGACTACTATTGATATTTAATTTTCTTCCACTTTTACGATGTCTCATTATAACAAGGCCTTGTATTTATATATTCCAGATTAATTTTGATCAGACAGCGACTCCGGCTGCCAATTTTCTAACCGCATACCGAGTGACAACCCTTTTAAAGCGAGTATATCTTTAATCTCAGTTAATGATTTTTTTCCTAAATTTGGTGTTTTCAACAATTCAAACTCTGTTCTTTGAATAAGATCGCCAATATAAAATATATTTTCAGCTTTCAAACAATTTGCAGACCTAACTGTCAACTCTAAATCGTCAACAGGTCGCAATAAAACAGGATCAAATGTTTCAACTTCTACAGACGGCTCTTCTACGACAACGTCTTTAACTTTCTCAAAATCAACAAATACAGAAAGCTGATCATGTAATATATTTGCAGCAAGCTTTATTGTGTTTTCTGGATCAATAGTGCCATTGGTAACCAACTCAATAATCAACTTGTCTAAATCTGTCCGCTGTTCAACACGTGTACTTTCAACGTGATAAGAAACGCGCTCGACAGGTGAATAAGACGCATCCAACTGCAACGTACCAATTTTAGAACTTTCCGCATGAAGCTTCCGCTGACTAGCAGGCTCGTAACCTCGCCCTCTTTTCACTTTGATCCTCATATTCAAATCCCCAGCTTGTGTCAAATTAGCTATGACAAGATTTGGATTTAAAATATCAACATCATGTGGAAGTATAATATCAGACGCAGTCACAACACCAGCACCACTTTTGGACAAGGTCAATTCAACCTCATCCTTGGAGTGAAGAACAACAGCCAACTGCTTTAAATTCAACAATATATCGATAACATCTTCTTGCACGCCATCAATTGTCGTGTATTCATGCTGAACGCCTTGTATCTCAACTTCAGTAACAGTACAACCTGGAATTGATGACAACAACACTCTTCTTAATGCATTTCCTAAAGAATGACCAAAGCCACGCTCTAAAGGTTCGATAACTATCCTTGAATGATTAGGTGATTCACTAATCACCTCAACCAATCTAGGTTTTAATAGACCAGAAATAATATCCTGCATTATAACCCTCGGAACTGCTAAAATTATTTAGAGTACAACTCAACTACAAGCTGTTCATTTATATCAGTGCCCAAATCAACACGATCAGGAAGTGATTTGAATACAGCAATCATATTTTTAGAATTTACATCAACCCAAGAAGGAAATCCATATTGCTCAGTAACGCCCAAAGCATCTACTATTCGCTGTTGCTTTTTAGCTTTTTCTCTAATACTTACAACATCGCCAGGAGAAACCTGAAAAGAAGGTATATTAATCAGCTTATCATTAATCAAGATTGACTTGTGAGACACCAACTGCCGAGCTTCTGAACGAGTACAAGCAAAGCCCATTCTGTAAACAACATTATCTAAGCGACTTTCCAAAAGATTCAACAGATTCTCACCCGTAGCACCCTTTTTCATTGCTGCATTATGATAGTAATTTCTAAACTGCTTCTCTAAGATACCGTATATTCTACGTATTTTTTGCTTAGCTCTTAATTGCAAAGCGTAATCAGAGTTTCTTGTTCTTTTTGTCCCGTGCTGACCAGGACGCTGCTCTAATTTACATTTATTCTCTAAAGACTTGCCTCTGCTTTTCAATAGCAGATCAGATCCTTCTCTACGACTTAACTTACAGGTAGGCCCAAGATATCTTGCCATAACAAACTTACTCCAAATACTTATACGCGGCGTTTTTTAGGTGGACGGCATCCATTATGAGGAATCGGCGTCACATCAACGATATTATTAATTTTAAATCCAAGATTATTAAGCGAACGTACCGCTGATTCACGACCAGGACCAGGCCCTTTGATCATTACATCCAGATTTTTCATTCCATATTCTAATGCTACAGTACCAGCCCTTTCCGCTGCTACCTGAGCTGCAAATGGGGTACTTTTACGAGACCCCCGAAATCCAGAGCCTCCAGAAGTTGCCCAAGACAGTGCATTTCCTTTTCTATCAGTAATTGTCACAATCGTGTTATTGAATGTTGCATGCACATGTGCAATACCATCAGCAACTTCTTTCTTAATACGTTTTCTAGTACGATTTGGACTTGCCATTAACTTGAACCTCTCACGGGATATTTATTTTCTAATCGGTTTACGTGGGCCTTTACGAGTACGAGCGTTAGTTCTCGTCCGTTGCCCTCTTAATGGCAAACCTCTACGGTGTCTTATGCCCCGAAAGCATCCAAGATCCATTAAACGCTTGATATTCATTGACACTTCACGGCGAAGGTCACCTTCAACGGTCATTTTCGCAATCACGCCACGAATCAGCTCTAACTGATCTTCAGACAATTCCTTGATTTTTACTGATGGCACAATGCCAACCTGTTCACAAATATTATTTGCTGTTTGACGACCTATCCCATAAATAGCTGTTAAAGCGATTTCAGCATGTTTATGATCAGGTACATTTATTCCGGCAATACGTGCCATCCAGTTACTCCCCTGAGCTTTACTATAGAGTTAAGCGCCGAATATTAACATTAATATAAAATCAGCGCAACAAAAACTTATCCTTGACGCTGTTTATGCCTTCCATCTTTGCATATAACGCGAACAATACCATTTCTTTTAACTACCTTACAATTTCTACAGATAGTCTTCACAGAAGCACGAACTTTCACAGGCAACTCCTAAATTTGACCAATTAAAAAGCTTATTTTTTTAAATTTGCTTTTTTCATTAAACCTTCATACTGTTGCGACATCATATGAGTTTGCATCTGTGCTATAAAATCCATAACAACAACAACAATAATCAACAACGATGTACCACCAAAATAAAATGGAACATTCCAATAAACAATTAAAAATTCCGGCAACAAGCAAACCAAGGTTATATAAAAAGCACCTATAAGCGTCAAACGCGTCATAACCTTATCAATATAAGCACTCGTCTGCTGACCTGGCCTAATACCCGGCAAAAATGCACCTGATTTTTTTAAATTCTCAGCCGTTTCTTTAGAATTAAATACTAAAGCGGTGTAAAAGAAACAAAAAAAGATTATCGCAATTGCATAACACAGAACATAAACTGGCTGCCCTGGAGATAACATGGTTGATATATCATGCAACCAAGAAAAACCCTCCGTATTACCAAACCAACCAGCAATAGTTGCTGGAAATAAAATAATACTAGAAGCAAATATTGGCGGTATAACACCAGCCATATTAATCTTAAGCGGCAAGAAACTACTTTGCGCAGCAACCATCCGCCTACCTTCCTGACGTTTAGGGTAATTAATAATTACCCTACGCTGACCTCTTTCGACAAAAACAACCAAAGCAGTAACGGCTATTGCAATCAAAAAAAGCAAAACAATAAAGCCACCATTCATCTCACCGGTTCTTGCTAGCTCAAGAGTTCCACCAATAGCTCCGGGCAAACCTGAAACAATACCCGCAAAAATGATCAGCGAAATACCATTTCCCAACCCACGCTCTGTAACCTGCTCACCAAGCCACATTAGAAAAATAGTACCCGTCACAAGAGTAATAGCCGTAATTGCAACAAAAGACGCGCCTGGATTAATAACTACATTTAATCCCCCTGCGGTTTGATTTTGAAGAGCTACAGAGATACCAATCCCTTGAAAACTTGCCAGAACAACAGCGCCATAGCGAGTAAACTGGGAAATCTTTCGACGACCAGACTCGCCCTCTTTTTTCATCTGCTCAAAAGTAGGAATGACGACGGTCATCAACTGCATAATGATAGATGCGGATATGTAAGGCATGATACCCAGCGCAAACAAACTCAATCGACTTAGCGCGCCTCCAGAGAACATATTAAACATATCCAAGATAGACCCACTTTGCTGCTCGAACATTATCGCTAATGCCTTAGGGTCAATTCCAGGAACGGGTATGTGCGCACCTACTCTAAAAACAATAAAAGCACCGAGCACAAACAATAATCTCGACCTTAATTCAGAGAGATTCCCAATTTTACCTACCATTTGTTCTCTAGGAGTACTCACTTATGCCTCGACTTTTCCGCCTACTGCTTCTATTAGTAATTTAGCACCCTTAGTAACCTTAATACCTTTTAACGCTACAGGACTCGAAATACTACCAGAACTGATTACTTTTACTGATTTTGTAAAAGAAGGAACCAAATTAGCTTTTATCAATACAGTCAAATCAACAAAATCAGCGCCCAAGGAATTTAATTCGCTCAATCTAACTTCAGCTGAAAACTTCTTAACACGCGAGTTAAATCCAACCTTAGGAAGCCTGCGCTGCAAAGGCATCTGACCACCCTCAAAGCCAACCTTGTGAAATCCACCACTTCTTGCCTTCTGCCCCTTATGCCCTCTGCCACAAGTTTTTCCAAAAGTACAACCAATTCCACGGCCGACTCTTTTAGACTTTTTTCTGGAACCGTAAGTAGACTGTATTGTATTTAAAAACATTAGATTTCCTCAACTTTTACCATGTAAGACACTTTACTGATCATACCTCTATTTTCAGCAGTATCTATTACCTTTACCGTTTGCCTAATCTTACGCAAACCCAATCCTTTTAAACAAGCTACATGATTAGGTAATCGTCCGATTTTACTTTTGGTCATCGTAACACTTAATAATTTTTCAGCCATGTTACTACCCAATTATTTGTTCAACTGATAATCCACGCTTATCGGCAATTGATTTCGCATCATGCATACCGGTAAGCCCATTGATTGTAGCTCTAACAACATTTATAGGGTTATTGGTTCCGATACATTTTGCTAAAACATTATGCACCCCAACAACCTCAAAAACAGCACGCATAGCTCCACCCGCTATAATTCCGGTACCTTCAGAAGCTGGCTGCATATAAACCTTTGCAGCGCCTGTGGAACACATTATAGGGTACTGCAGAGTATCTCCTTTCAGAGCTACTTTCCTCATATTTTTTTTAGCTTGCTCAAGGGATTTTTGAATCGCAATAGGAACCTCTCGGGCTTTGCTAACCCCATAACCAATCCGACCTTCCCCATCACCTACAACTGTGAGCGCCGTAAAACCGAATACTCTACCGCCTTTTACCACTTTCGCAACACGCCTTACATTGACTAATTTTTCTTGCAATCCATCTGCATTCTGAGCTGGTGCTGTCGCCATTTTTATCCCCTAAAATTTTAATCCAGCTTCACGGGCTGCATCTGCTAACGCTTTTACACGGCCATGATATTTAAAACCAGATCGATCAAAAGCAACTTGAGAAACTCCCGCCGCTAACGCTTTCTGAGCAATTTGCTTGCCCACTTCGATTGCAGCAGTGATGTTACTTGTATTTTTCAACCCCGCTTTTATCTCCGCATTTACTGTTGAAGCACTAGCCAAGGTTGTCTTGCCATCTGCACTCAACAATTGCGCATAAATATGCTGCGATGTCTTATGAATACTTAATCGGCTTGCGCCAGATTTTTTAATTTTTGAACGCAATTTTAATGCGCGCTTCATTCGGGAGGTATTTTTATCCATTACTTAACCTTACTTCTTCTTGGCTTCTTTTCTTACAACTACTTCATCAGCATATTTTACCCCTTTACCCTTATAAGGCTCAGGCGGTCTATAAGCTCTGATTTTAGCTGCGGCTTGACCTACTTTTTGCTTGTCACTTCCCTTGACAATAATTTCTGTTTGACTTGGTGCCTCTATAACAATTCCCAAAGGAAAAGGAAACTCAACTGGATGCGAGAAACCCAACGCTAAGCTTAATACGTTACCGTTTACTTGAGCCCTGTACCCAACTCCAACTAGATTAAGTTTTTTTTCAAATCCCTTAGAAACTCCATCAACCATATTATTTACAACTGCTCTAGCGGTTCCAGCTTGAGCCCTTGCACCCTTATCAGCTTCATTCCATTTTACTGTAATAACACTATTCTCAATTTCAAAATTAACCAACTGGTTTATTTTGAATGATAATTCACCATTAGCACCCTTAACAGTAATGTTATTATCACTTGAAACGTTTACATCCACTCCATTAGGAATGTTAATCGGTGCGTTTGCGACTCTCGACATAATTTCAACCTATTACTTAACAAACAGTGCAAATAACTTCGCCACCATGACCGTTAGCGCGCGCCGCCCTGTCCGTCATAACACCTTTTGAAGTAGAAACAACTGCAATACCCAACCCACCAAGAACTTTCGGCAACTCGTCTTTTGACTTGTAAATCCGAAGACCCGGACGACTGATACGCTTTACTTTTTCAATAACAGGCGCACCATTATAGTACTTTAGCACAATTGTCATTTGCGTATGACTACCATTCGTTTCTGTCGAAAAACTCGTTATATAACCTTCTTCTTTTAAAACATTTGCAATCGAAAGTTTTAATTTTGAAGAAGGCATTGTTACATTTTCTTTACCTGCAGATTGACCGTTTCTTACACGAGTCAACATATCTGCAATAGGGTCTGTCATACTCATTTATAAGCTCTCCAATTTAGATCTCATAGTATTACCAACTTGCTTTTACTAAACCAGGAACATCACCACGCATCGTAGCTTCTCTTAGTTTGTTTCGTGAAAGTCCAAATTTACGATAATAACCATGTGGGCGCCCAGTTAAATTACAACGATTCCTCTGCCTTACAGGACTAGAATCTCTTGGTAATTTTTGCAACTTTAATTGTGCACTTTCTTTATCTTCAAAAGAAGCCTCAGTATTTCTGACAACTGCTTTAAGCGCTTCACGCTTTTCGCGGTATTGCTTTACTAATTTAGTGCGCTTTGCTTCTCGCGCAATCATTGACTTTTTAGCCATTTAACGTCGCCCTTTAGTTCTTAAATGGAAATTCAAAAAGCTTTAATAATGCCAAGCCTTCTTCATTTGTTTTAGCTGTTGTAGTTATAGTAATGTCCATACCTCTAATGACGTCAATTTTATCATAATCAATTTCAGGAAAAATGATTTGCTCTTTAACGCCCATCGAGTAATTACCACGCCCATCAAAGCTTTTAGGGCTCATTCCTCTAAAATCACGAATTCGAGGAATTGAGATACTAATCAAGCGATCTAAAAACTCATACATTCTTGCACCACGTAAAGTAACTTTACATCCAATGGGCATATCATCACGAATTTTAAAACCAGCAATTGATTTTTTTGCTAAAGTAACAACTGCTTTTTGACCGGAAATTTTTTCCATATCACTCACAGCAGACTGTAATACTTTTTTGTCAGCAACAGCAGCACCTACACCCATATTAAGCGTAATTTTAGAAATCTTAGGTGCTTGCATTATTGATTTATAACCAAACTGCTCAATCAAAGCAGATCGTATTTTTTCTTTATAGACAGCTTCTAATCTAGCCACGTGTTATCCTCACTTTTTTATGAACCAACAAGCTCATTTGTTGATTTAAAAAATCTGACTTTTTTCCCATCTTCTAGAAACCTAAAGCCAATACGATCTACTTTTTTAGTTTTAGGATTATACAACCCAACATTTGATATATCTAAAGGCATTTCTTTTTCAACAATGCCTCCTTCTACACCACGACTTGGATTTCCTTTTTGGTGTTTTTTTACTTTATTCACACCTTCAACTAAAACTTTATTTTCTTTAAAGCCAAGAACTTTACCTAGCTTTCCTTTATCTTTTCCGATGCGAATAACAACATCATCACCTTTTTTTATTCTTTGCATTTTTGAACCCTACTTATAATACTTCTGGAGCTAATGAGATAATTTTCATAAACTTATCCCCTCTTAATTCGCGAGTAACGGGTCCAAATATTCGAGTCCCCAGTGGTTGCAATTGGGTATTTAAAATTACGGCAGCATTACTATCAAAACGTATAACAGAACCATCGGCACGACGAACGCCTTTTTTAGTCCTAACAACTAGAGCATTGTATACATCACCCTTTTTGACTCTTCCGCGCGGTATTGCATCTTTAATACTAACTTTTATAATGTCGCCAATTCCAGCATAACGCCTATGCGAACCACCCAGAACCTTGATACACATGACCCTTTTTGCACCGCTATTATCGGCAACGTCAAGGTTAGTTTGCATCTGAATCATTTAATTATCCTCTATCCATCAAATTTACGTTCTTTAAATTACCTATTGGTAGCTTCGAGAATACCAACCAGTTTAAATGACTTATTTTTAGAAATTGGCCGACAAGACGTAATTGAAACAACATCACCTTCCTGACATTGATTTAACTCATCATGAGCCAATAGCTTGGTGGATCGCTTTATGTACTTACCGTAAACAGGATGCTTAACAACTCTCTCAACCAATACAGTAACGGTTTTATCCATCTTATTACTTAATACACGGCCACTGATAGTACGCTGCACTTCTTTGTTTTCAGTTGACATTTATGCCCCCGCCAATTCTTTTACGATTGTATGTACTCTAGCAATATCTCGACGAACCTTTTTTATTTGATCAGGCTTCAATAATTGCTGCGTACCTTTTTGCATCCTTAAATTGAACTGCTCCCTAGAAAGAGAATGCAGCATTTCATTTAATTCAGCGCCTGTTTTTTGGCGTAACTCACTTGCTTTCATTACATTATCGTCCGAACAGTAAATGTTGTTTTTAGTGGTAGCTTTGCAGCAGCCAGTTCAAAAGCCTCTCTTGCTATTTCTTCAGATATACCCTGAAGTTCAAATAACATTGTTCCAGGCCTTATCTGTGCAACCCAGTATTCTACACTACCTTTACCTTTACCCATACGAACTTCTAAAGGTTTTTTTGTGATCGGCTTATCAGGGAAGATTCTAATCCATAGTTTACCACTACGTTTAACGTGCCTGTTAATTGCACGACGACCAGATTCAATCTGCCTTGCTGTCAATCGTCCACGAGAAAGTGCTTTTAAGCCAAATTCGCCGAAACTAACAGATGAGCCTTTAACAGCTATACCAGTATTTCTACCTTTATGCTGTTTACGGAATTTTGTTCTTTTTGGTTGAAGCATTGCTATTTTCCTTCAACTATTTTTTAGAGTCAGTATTATCAGATGCGAACGCCGCATCCTTATTGAATATTTCGCCTTTAAAAATCCAGACTTTAATACCAATAATACCATAAGTAGTATTTGCCTCAGCAACACCATAATCAATATCAGCTCTGAGTGTATGCAATGGAACCCGTCCTTCCCGGTACCATTCACCACGAGCAATCTCGGCGCCATTCAATCGACCACCCACATTAATTTTAATGCCTTCAGCACCTAATCGCATTGTATTTGTCACAGCGCGCTTCATTGCCCTTCTATACATAATCCTTTTTTCAAGTTGCTGCGCAATTCCCTCAGCAACTAAATAAGCATCTAGCTCAGGCTTTCTAATCTCTTCTACATTTAACTGGACTGGAACGCCCATCATCTTCGAAATTTCTTGCCTTAACTTATCAATATCCTCGCCTTTCTTACCAATAACTATTCCAGGGCGAGCCGTATGAATAGTAATATTAGCGTTACGCGCTGGGCGATTAATCTGAATGCGACTTACAGAAGCATGAGCAAGTTTTTTTCTTAAAAACTCTCTTACTGATAAATCTTGATGCAACAAAATCGGATAGTCTTGACTATTCGCATACCACCGAGAAGTCCAATCTTTTACAATTCCAAGGCGTATACCAGTTGGATGAACTTTTTGACCCATATTCGCCTCTTTTAATTTTCTTGAACTTTGACTGTAATATGACAGGTTCTTTTCAGGATATGATTTGCACGTCCTTTAGCCCTGGCTCGTAATCTTTTTAAGGGAGTACCCTCATCAACAAATATAGTCGAAACCCGTAGCACATCAATATCAGCACTTTCATTATGCTCAGCATTGGCAATAGCAGACTCAAGAATCTTCTTTACAATTACAGCCGCTTTTTTTGTGCTAAAAGTTAATATATTTAATGCTTTTTCAACAGGCAACCCTCGAATTTGGTCACTTACCAGTCTAGCTTTTTGAGCAGAGAGCGGCGCATTTCTTAATTTTGCAGAAACTTCCATTATTGTCACCTACCTAGATTTTTTATCAGCCACATGGCCTTTAAATGTACGAGTAGGTGCAAATTCACCTAGCTTATGTCCGATCATATTTTCTGAAACCAGCACAGGAACATGTTGACGTCCATTATGCACAGCTATAGTCAACCCCAGCATATCTGGAATAATCATAGATCGTCTTGACCAAGTTTTAATTGGTTTCCTATTACTCGTTGCGACGGCATCATCTATTTTTTTTTGTAGATGATGATCAATAAAAGGACCTTTTTTAATTGAACGTGGCACTATATTTCCTCTCTATTTCAACTTACGACGTCTAACAATCATATTGTCAGTCCGCTTGTTTTTTCTTGTTTTGTAGCCTTTTGTTGGCATACCCCATGGAGACACCGGATGTCTTCCGCCTGACGTTCTTCCCTCACCACCACCATGCGGATGATCGACAGGGTTCATAACCACACCCCGAACTGTAGGACGCACACCTAACCAGCGCTTGGCACCAGCCTTCCCTAAAGAAGTCAGATTATGCTCAGAGTTTGAAACCTCACCAACAACCGCGCGACAATCACTCATTACTTTCCGCATTTCACCAGAACGCAATCTAAGTGTCGCATAAACACCATCTTTAGCAACAAGCTGCGCAGAAGTACCAGCACTTCTAGCAACCTGAGCGCCTTTACCAGGCTTTAATTCAATACAATGGACATTAGTCCCTAGCGGCACATTCCGAAGCGGCATACAATTACCAGCCTTCACTGACGCCGTCTCAGAAGAGATGATCTCTTGCCCTGCAGCCAAGCCTTTAGGTGCAATAATGTACTGTCTCTCACCATCTCTGTATAATATCAGAGCAATATTCGCCGTCCTATTTGGATCATATTCTAATCTTTCAACAACCGCGGGAATATCAACTTTATTTCTTTTAAAATCAATGATCCGATAGTGCTGTTTATGCCCACCACCAATATGCCGTGTCGTTATTCTACCTTGATTATTTCGACCACCTGTTTTACTCTTTTTTTCCAACAGAGGAGCAAATGGCTTACCTTTATGTAATTCATCATTTTTTACACGTACTACGAACCTAGATCCTGGCGACGTAGGTTTGGATTTTACAATGGCCATACTTTCTACCGTTCCTATTGATTTTATTTTTTACTAATTAAGCCACAGAGAAATCTAAATCATGCCCAGCTTTTAACTTAACATAAGCTTTTTTCCAATCTGATCTTCTACCCACAGAACGACCAAATCTTTTCTCTTTACCTTTAACATTCAGGACTCTGACAGAATCAACTTCAACGTTAAACATTTTCTCAACCGCGTCTTTAACCTGCTTTTTAGTTGACTGCTTAATCACTTTAAAAACGAATTGTTTACTCTGTTCAGCAACTATCGTGCTTTTCTCAGAAATAACCGGCCCTTGCAATACTTTCGCTAAATAAACTTCCTGCATACTCATAGCAACCTCTCTTCTATTCTTTTTATTGCCACAGGAGTAGCTATCACCTTGTCCGCCGAAATTAAAGATGCTGGACTTAGATTATCAGCCAAAACGATCTGGACACAAGGTATGTTGCGCGAAGCCAAAAATAAATTATCATCAAAACTTTCGACTACAATCAAAACACGCTTTACATCAAGAGCATTAATTTTGAGCGCAAACTCTTTTGTCTTTGGCGAAGTAGGTAGTATATCGCTACTTACTACCAACCGGCCCTGTCTTAATAACTCAGATAATATCGAGCGGATACCCACACGAAACATCTTTTTATTTAGTTTTTGCTCGTAATTCCGCGGCGTAGCAGCGAACGTAACACCACCTGTACGCCACAATGGACTGCGTATTGTACCAGACCTTGCGCGACCTGTCCCTTTTTGTTTCCATGGCTTTATACCACCACCGCTAACAGCAGATCTATTTTTTTGAGCCTTGGTGCCTGAACGCCCACCAGCCAAGTACTTGACAACAAGCTGATGCACTAATGTTTCATTGAATTCTTGACCGAACACAGCTTCGTTCACATCAACCGCTTTCGCAGAATCATTACTATTAATTACTGGAATTTGAAAACCCATAAATTACTCTTTATTTCTCATTTTTGTTGCAGGAATTATAACAACATCCCCTCCTTTTGCACCAGGAACAGGGCCCTTCACTAAAATCAAACTTCTCTCAATATCAATTGATTGAATCGTTAAATTTTGTGTCGTTGTTGTTACATTCCCCAAATGGCCAGCCATTTTCTTTCCTTTAAAGACCCGACCAGGCGTTTGATTCATACCTATTGAACCAGAAGACCTATGCGAACGCGAGTTTCCGTGCGTTGCATCTTGCATACTAAAGTTATGCCGCTTCATTCCACCAGCAAAACCTTTACCAATACTTGTACCCTGAACATCTACAGACTGACCAGCAGAGAATACATTAACAGATAACTCAGCACCAAGAGCTAAATCAAGCCCTTCATTTTCTGACAACCTAAACTCCCACAACCCCCGACCAGCAGTTACGTTCGCCTGAGCAAAATGACCCGCCATCGCCTTATTTACACGCGAAGACTTTTTATCACCCGCAGTAACCTGTACAGCACGATAACCATCATTTTCGATACTCTTAAGCTGAGTAATTCGATTTGATTCAATTTGAAGAACGGTAACCGGCACTGCCGATCCATCTTCGCAAAAAACTCTGGTCATTCCACACTTACGACCAATAAGACCTATTGACATGCGCCAATTCCTCTAATTTATTAGCTTTTAATTAAGCTTAATTTGAACATCTACACCAGCAGCAAGATCCAACTTCATCAGTGCATCTACCGTTTTTTCGGTTGGCTCAACAATATCCAACAACCTTTTGTACGTCCTTAACTCATATTGATCACGAGCATCTTTATCAACATGCGGCGAAATTAATATGGTAAACCGCTCTTTTTTAGTCGGCAAAGGAATAGGCCCTTTAACTTGCGCACCCGTTCTTTTAGCAGTCTCTACTATCTCACTCGCAGATTGATCAATTAATTTATGATCAAACGCTTTTAGACGTATGCGAATAGTTTGATTTGACATTTTATTTACTCAATGATTGAAGCAAAGCGCAAACCTTCATCCATTGCTATAGGCGCAATTAATTTTATTTGTACTGGCACGTTATCTCCAGGCATAACCATTTCTACGCCTTCTGGCAATTCAACAGCACCAGTAACGTCGGTTGTTCTAAAATAAAATTGTGGACGGTAGTTTGTGAAGAATGGCGTATGACGACCACCCTCTTCTTTTGATAAAACGTAAATCTCTGCTTTAAAATGAGTATGTGGTTTAATAGCACCTTTATGAGCAAGAACCTGACCACGCTCTACATCTTCTCTTTTTGTGCCTCTTAGCAGGATACCAACGTTATCTCCCGCCTGACCTTGATCAAGCAACTTACGAAACATTTCAACACCCGTACAGGTTGTTGTGACAGTTGGTTTGACGCCGACAATTTCTATCTCTTGCCCAACTTTTACAACACCACGTTCGATACGACCTGTTACCACCGTACCACGACCAGAAATTGAGAATACGTCTTCAATCGGCATCAAGAAAGGCAGGTCAACCGCTCTTTCAGGTAATGGTATATAAGAATCAAGCGCTTCTACTAATCTGACTACTGAAGGAACACCAATTTCGCTAGTATCACCTTCCAATGCTTTTAATGCTGAACCTACAATGATAGGTGTATCGTCACCAGGGAACTCATACATATCCAGCAATTCTCTGATTTCCATTTCGACGAGCTCAATTAACTCAGCATCATCGACCATGTCAGCTTTATTTAAAAAGACAACAATGTAAGGAACACCAACCTGTCTGGATAATAAAATATGCTCTCTTGTTTGCGGCATCGGGCCATCCGCTGCGGAACACACGAGAATAGCGCCATCCATCTGCGCTGCACCAGTAATCATGTTTTTTACATAGTCAGCATGTCCTGGACAATCAACATGTGCATAATGGCGATTAGCAGATTCATACTCAACATGCGATGTTGAAATAGTTATACCACGCGCACGCTCTTCAGGTGCATTATCAATCTGATCAAAGGCTTTAACTTCTCCACCCTGCAATTCAGCCATTACTTTTGTTAAAGCAGCCGTTAACGTTGTTTTTCCATGATCGACGTGACCAATAGTACCGACGTTTACGTGGGGTTTTGAACGTTGAAATTTTTCTTTAGCCATCTGTTTACACCTTAAAAGTTTATATTTTGATTAAGAAGATTTTCTTATGATTGTATCGGCAATGCCCGAAGGTACTTCACTATATTTTTCAAATTGCATACTGTAGCTAGCCCTTCCTTGTGTAGCAGAGCGCAGATCCGTTGAATACCCAAACATTTCCGCCAACGGAACCTCACAAATTATTGTTTTTCCTGCTGGCGCATCATCCATTGACTGAATAATACCACGCCGACGATTAATATCCCCAACAACATCGCCCATATAGGCTTCTGGCGTTGCAATCTCAACCTTCATTACGGGCTCCAATACAACTGGACTTGCTTGCCTTGCCCCATCCCTAAAACACATAGAGCCTGCAATTTTAAATGCAATCTCGTTTGAATCAACATCATGATAAGAACCATCGAACAACGAAACCTTGACATCCACTACAGGAAACCCTGCAACAATCCCATTTCGCATCTGCTCTTGAATGCCCTTATCTACTGCCGGTATATACTCTCGAGGCACAACCCCACCGACTATTTCATTGACAAACTCAAACCCTGAGCCAATCTCAGCTGGCTCAATACGCAACCATACATGCCCATACTGACCACGCCCTCCAGACTGCCTTATAAACTTACCTTCCTGCTCTACCATTTTTCGAACTGTTTCTCTATAGGCGACTTGCGGCGCGCCGACATTCGCTTCGACACCAAACTCCCGCCTCATCCTGTCTATAATGATCTCCAAATGCAACTCACCCATTCCAGAAATAATTATCTGACCAGATTCACCTTCTGTTTGCACTCTAAAAGAAGGATCTTCTTGAGCCAATTTACTAAGAGCCAGCCCTATCTTATCTTGATCATTTTTTGTTTTTGGCTCCACAGCAACAGAAATAACTGGCTCTGGAAAATCCATTTTTTCTAAAATAACCACATTATTCATATCACATAACGTATCGCCCGTCGTCACATCCTTGAGACCAATGACCGCAGCAATATCACCTGCAAATAATTCTTTAACTTCCTCGCGACTGTTTGCATGCATTTGCACTATGCGCCCAACGCGTTCTTTTTTATTCTTAACCGAGTTGTAAATAGTATCTCCTGAGTTTAATGAACCACTATAAACCCGGATGAATGTTAAAGTACCAACAAAAGAATCACTTGCGATTTTAAAAGCCAACGCAGCAAATGGACGTGAATCACTTGCACACACTTCACCATCGCTTTCCAACCCATGAATATCTTTTACATCCAAAGGCGACGGCAAATAATCAGTAATGGCATCAAGCAGCGTTTGCACACCTTTGTTTTTAAAAGCAGAACCACAAAAAACAGGCACAAGCTGATTAGCTATTGTTTGCTTACGAATCCCTTGAATAATCTCTTCCTCAGACAAAGAAATGCCTTCAAGATACTTTTCCATCAACTCTTCACTACTTTCCGCAGCAGCTTCAACAATCTTCTCTCGCCAATCTTCACAAGCAGACTGCAAGTTCAAAGGAATTTCCTTTTCTTCAAACTTCATTCCTTTTGTATCATCATTCCAGAAAATTGACTTCATCCTAATAAGATCAATTACACCAGAAAATTTATCTTCAGAACCAATTGGCATCTGCAACGAAATAGGATTAGCACCTAGACGATCTTTAATCTGAGCAAGAACCCT
Organism: Methylococcales bacterium; assembly: GCA_026398935.1. Taxonomy (GTDB): domain Bacteria; phylum Pseudomonadota; class Gammaproteobacteria; order Methylococcales; family Methylomonadaceae; genus SXIZ01. Next base: position 13,714 of record JAPLRW010000123.1, on the reverse strand, counting down.
TTCAAAATCCGCACCAACCCTATCCATTTTATTTACGAATACGATCCTTGGAACACCATACTTATTTGCCTGCTTCCAAACCGCTTCCGACTGAGGCTCAACCCCTCCCACAGCACAAAAAACAGCACAAGCACCATCCAATACACGCAAAGACCTTTCGACTTCAATAGTGAAGTCGACATGACCAGGCGTGTCAATTATATTTATACGATGCTCATCAAACTGCCCATACATACCACTCCAAAAGCACGTTGTTGCAGCCGATGTAATCGTGATGCCTCGCTCCTGCTCCTGAACCATCCAGTCCATTGTAGCAGCACCATCATGAACTTCACCAATCCTGTGCGAGACACCCGTATAATATAATATTCGTTCAGTAGTGGTGGTTTTACCCGCATCAATATGCGCCATTATACCTATGTTTCGATAACGACTTATAGGCGTCTTACGTGCCATTTATGCAGATCCCACTCGAAAATATATCTTTTACCAGCGATAATGTGAAAAAGCCTTATTAGCTTCAGCCATTCTATGCGTCTCTTCACGTTTTTTAGCCGCAGATCCACGACTTTCGAACGCATCCAATAACTCACCCGCCAAACGCGAAGGCATGCTTCTCTCATTTCTTTTACGCGAAGCATCAATTAACCAGCGCATTGCTAAAGCCATTCGTCTTGAAGGACGAACCTCAACAGGCACCTGATAAGTTGCCCCACCAACACGACGAGATTTCACTTCAACTCTAGGCTGAACGTTATCTAAAGCCTTAGCCAAAACCGCAAGCGGCTCCGCATGTCCTTTAGACTCGATAACATCCAAAGCGCCGTAAATTATTTTCTCAGCTACTGATTTTTTACCACTCACCATGATCATGTTCATAAACTTGGTCAGCATATCGCTACCAAATTTCGGATCTGGAATAATATCTCTCTTGGCCGCTACTCTTCTTCTTGACATTTCTACACCAACTTAAGTTATTTTTTAGGCTTTTTAGTGCCGTATTTTGAACGCCCACACTTGCGATCTTTAACACCAGAAGTATCTAAGCTGCCGCGAACCACGTGGTAACGAACACCAGGCAAATCTTTAACCCGCCCACCACGAATCAGAACCACGGAATGTTCCTGCAAATTATGCCCTTCACCCCCAATATAACTACTAACCTCCGAACCGTTAGTCAACCTCACCCTAGCGACTTTTCTAAGCGCAGAGTTTGGTTTTTTTGGAGTTGTCGTATACACTCGCGTACAAACACCCCGTCTTTGCGGACAAGCCTCAAGCGCAGGCACATTACTTTTTTCAATTCTTTTAGCACGCGGCTTACGAACCAATTGGTTGATCGTGGCCATATTTTCTTACTCCATATATAATAAAATGGTCTGCTATATTATGATCCGCAGCGATTCCCAGCGATTAAATCAATCTGGCAATTTAATCTTATAAACATCTTTGTTTATGTCAGCCGAATATCATACTTTTTTTAAACAAAAAGATCAAGTTAATTTTAATTCCACTATTCAATATTCAACGCCAATTTCAACGCTTCCTCCACTTCTTCTGTGTCAATTTGTGACACAACTTGCGTATCAACAGCAGCGGCCATACTCCTTGCCTTTCTCCGTGTTTCGTGATACGCCAAACCAGTTCCTGCTGGAATCAATCGACCAACAATGACATTTTCCTTTAGCCCATGTAAGCCATCCCGCAATCCCCTAACCGCAGCATCAGTTAATACACGGGTCGTCTCTTGGAATGATGCCGCCGAAATAAACGACTCTGTGGCTAAGGAAGCCTTAGTGATACCTAACAAAACCGATTCATAAGAGGCAGGAATCTTACCTTCAGTTTCCATACGTGCATTTTCAACACGCACCAAAGTACGCTCTACTTGCTCACCTTTTACAAAGTTAGTATCGCCAGCCGCAGTAATATCTACTTTTCGCAACATTTGCCTAATGATAACCTCAATGTGTTTATCATTAATCTTAACGCCTTGTAAACGATAAACATCTTGAATTTCTTTAACCAAGTAATTAGCTAACTCTTCAACACCTCTTAAGCGCAAAATATCATGCGGCGTCAACTCACCTTCCGCAATTGTTTCACCTTTTTCGACAAACTCACCTTCAAACACAGTGATATGCCGCCATTTTGGAATTAACGTCTCATACTGCTCACCCGCAGCATCCGTTATGATCACACGCTGTTTGCCTTTAGTTTCTTTACCAAACGAGACCGCTCCGGTCTCTTCAGCCAAGATAGCAGGGTCTTTTGTTTTACGCGCTTCAAATAAATCCGCGACTCTAGGCAAACCACCTGTAATATCTTTTGTTTTACTTGACTCTTGTGGAATCCTGGCTAATACGTCACCAACCTTTACTTCCGAACCATCTCTGATCCCTGCAATAGCACCTGCAGGCAAAAAGTACTGTGCAGGAATATCCGTACCCGGCAAAAAGACTGTTTCGCCATTCGGCCCCGCCAATTTAACCATTGGACGCAATTCTTTACCCGCACTTCCTCTTTGCTTAGGATCCGTTACTACTCTTGAAACAACACCCGTCACTTCATCTGATTGCTCTTGGACGGTAACACCATCAACGAAGTCAATTAAACTAACAACCCCTTCCACTTCGGTAATAACGGGATGTGTATGAGGATCCCAATTAACAATAATCTCACCAGAGTTAATTTTACTGCCCTCAACCACTAGCAGTACCGCGCCATAAGGTATTTTATACCGTTCGCGCTCTCTACCATATTCATCAACGATGCCAACCTCACCCGAACGTGATACAGCAACCAAATTCCCTTCACGATTTTTGACCGCTTTCAGATTATTAAGCTTTACAGTACCGCCCGATTTCACCTGAACATTACTAATAGCTGCAGACCTTGACGCCGCCCCACCGATGTGGAATGTCCGCATAGTTAACTGCGTTCCCGGCTCACCAATAGACTGCGCCGCGACAACACCAACAGCCTCACCTATATTAACCTGATGACCACGACCTAAATCCCGCCCATAGCAGGTAGAACAAACGCCCTGCAAACTTTCACACGTAATGATTGATCTCACTTGAAGTTGATCAATACCATGCTCATCAAGAACCTTGACCCAATACTCATCAAGCAACGTTCCATCAGGGACAATAACCGTCTCGCCCTCTACATCATAAACATCATCAATGACTACCCGTCCAAGCACACGCTCGGATAATGGCTCGACAACATCTCCACCATCAATCACCGGAGTCATGGTTATGCCTTGACGCGTACCACAATCTATCTCGTTAACCACTAAATCTTGCGCAACATCAACTAATCGGCGAGTTAAATAGCCGGAGTTTGCTGTCTTCAGCGCTGTATCAGCAAGACCTTTCCGCGCACCATGCGTCGAAATAAAGTACTGCAATACATCTAAACCTTCCCTAAAATTAGCCGTAATTGGCGTTTCGATAATTGAGCCATCCGGCTTAGCCATCAAACCCCGCATACCCGCCAACTGGCGTATCTGTGCAGCAGAACCCCTAGCACCCGACTCTGCCATCATAAAGATAGAGTTAAAAGATTTTTGCTTGACACGATTCCCTTCAGCGTCGATAACTTCTTCTTCACCCAAACCGTCCATCATTACTTTAGCAACACGCTCATTAGCGCGCGACCAAATATCGACAACTTTATTGTATCGCTCACCATTGGTTACCAAACCAGAAGCATATTGCCGCTGAATCTCATTAACCTCATCATCAGCCTCTTTAATGATGCCCACTTTTTTAGCAGGTATTTCCATATCTTCAATACCAAACGAAACACCCGATTTCGTTGCATATTTAAAACCCATATACATGAGCTGATCAGCAAGGACAACAGTGTCCTTAATACCTAAATAGCGGTAACAATAATTGATTAACCGAGAGATATTCTTTTTAGTCATATCACAGTTAACAATTTCAAAGGGCATTCCTTCCGGAATAATTTCCCAAATAATTGCCCGTCCAACCGTAGTATGAACACGATAAACTTTTTTCTCTGAGACACTGTCGGCTGTTTTTATAACTTCCGATATACGCACCTGAATTTTAGACTGCAATTCAACCACATGATTATCTAATGCTTTGTGTAACTCAGCAGTACTGTAAAATATACTGCCATCACCTTTCGCATTGACTTTTTCACGACTGATATAATACAACCCCAATACAACATCTTGAGAAGGGTTAATAATCGGCTCGCCATTCGCAGGAGAAAGAATATTATTAGTCGCCATCATTAGCGTACGCGCTTCTAATTGAGCCTCAATTGAAAGCGGTATATGCACAGCCATCTGATCGCCGTCAAAGTCAGCATTAAAAGCACCACAGACCAATGGATGCAATTGAATAGCCTTGCCTTCAATCAACGTCGGCTCAAATGCTTGTATACCCAAGCGATGCAGTGTTGGCGCACGATTCAATAAAATAGGATGCTCACGAATCACTTCTTCAAGAATATCCCAAACCTCGACACCCTCCCGCTCAACCATTTTTTTAGCGGCTTTAATCGTAGTTGCCAATCCACGCGACTGCAATTTACTAAAAATGAATGGTTTGAATAACTCTAAAGCCATTTTTTTAGGTAAACCACACTGATGTAGGCGCAATGTTGGCCCAACGACAATAACTGAACGCCCAGAATAATCTACACGCTTGCCTAACAAGTTCTGTCTAAACCGCCCTTGTTTGCCCTTAATCATATCCGCCAAAGACTTCAACGGACGTCTATTTGTTCCTGTAATGGCGCGACCACGACGACCGTTATCCAACAAGGCATCGACAGATTCTTGCAACATACGTTTTTCGTTACGCACAATAATATCGGGCGCACTCAAATCCAACAATCGATTCAAACGGTTATTACGGTTAATAACGCGACGGTATAAATCATTTAAATCTGACGTTGCAAAACGCCCACCATCCAAAGGAACCAATGGTCTTAATTCAGGCGGCAAAACGGGCAGCACGGTTAAAATCATCCATTCAGGACGATTACGTGACGTCATTAATGACTCAATGACTTTTAAACGTTTAGAGTATTTCTTAATTTTAGTTTCAGAATTGGTGGAGTTAATCTCCTCACGCAAAAAAGCGACCTCTTCTTTTAAATCAATCGCTTTCAATAATTCATAGATGGCCTCAGCACCCATCTTGGCAACAAATTCATCACCATGAACCTCAACAGCATCTAAATATTCGTCGTCGGTCAATAACTGACCTTTTTCAAGCGTTGTCATTCCAGAGTCTAATACAACAAACGATTCAAAATACAATACACGTTCAATTGAACGCAACGTCATATCAAGAAGTAACGCTATACGAGATGGTAATGACTTAAGAAACCAAATATGCGCAACAGGACTGGCCAAGTCAACATGCCCCATTCTTTCGCGACGAACCTTAGAGAGCGTCACTTCAACGCCACACTTTTCACAGATGACGCCACGATGTTTTAAGCGCTTGTATTTCCCACACAAACACTCGTAATCACTAACAGGCCCGAAGATTTTGGCACAAAACAACCCATCCCGCTCAGGCTTAAAGGTACGATAATTGATCGTTTCGGGCTTTTTAACTTCACCATACGACCATGATCGAATCATGTCAGGTGATGCTAAACCAATCCGTATCGCATCAAAATCATCAGCACGACCTTGGCGCTTTAAAAAATTCATTAAGTCTTTCAAGAACTTATCCCCTGTATATAGTTTCTGAGTATCCAGAATACGCTGACTGACCTTCAAAAATACCTATGCACTACCACCCCCAGCGTTATTCACGCAGAGGGTGACAAAAAGCACACGACGCAACTACACGATCAATAGTTGTAATTAGTCTTGATCTAATTCAATATTTACCGCAAGCGATCGTATTTCTTTTATCAATACATTGAAAGATTCAGGCATACCTGCTTCCATTTTATGATGTCCATCTACAATATTCTTATACATGCGCGTTCTGCCCGTCACATCGTCTGACTTAACTGTCAACATTTCTTGTAATGTATAAGCGGCGCCATAAGCCTCTAAAGCCCAGACCTCCATTTCTCCAAAACGCTGACCACCAAACTGCGCTTTACCACCTAGCGGTTGCTGAGTAACTAAACTGTAAGGGCCCGTTGAGCGCGCGTGCATTTTATCATCGACCAAATGGTTCAATTTCAACATGTACATATACCCAACAGTCACTTCTCGCTCAAACGGCTCACCCGTTAGACCGTCATACAGCGTAATCTGCCCATGCTCAGGCAAATCAGCCAATTTAAGCATATTGCGAATTTCTTCTTCACTCGCGCCATCAAAAACAGGCGTCGCCATTGGCACACCCGCCGTTAAGTTAGCCGCCATATCAAGAATCTCTTGATCAGTAAAAGAGTCTAAATCTTCTTTACGCCCACTGCCGTTATAAATTTTATCTAAAAACCCACGGATTTCCGCAACCTTAGACCGAGCTTCAAGCATTTTTCCAATTTTAATCCCCAAGCCTTTCGCAGCCCAGCCTAAATGGGTTTCCAATACCTGACCAACGTTCATCCTTGATGGAACACCAAGCGGGTTCAACACGATATCGACTGGGTTACCATCAGCGGTATAAGGCATATCTTCAATTGGACAGATTTTAGAGATAACACCTTTATTACCATGCCGACCAGCCATTTTATCGCCCGGTTGAATTCTGCGTTTGACAGCCAAATAAACTTTGACCATTTTTAACACACCTGGCGGCAAATCGTCACCCATGGTAATTTTTTTACGCTTAACTTCAAATTTCTCATCAAAATCTTTACGTTGCTGCGTAATCTGTTCAGCAACCGCATCCAATTGGATATTGATGTCTTCATTCTGCATTCTAATTTTTAACCATTCAGAATGCCTTAATTCATCCAAATATTCTTGGGTGATTTCACTACCTAATTTAATTTTTACAGGCCCTGTCTCTACTTTATTACCTAACAATAATGTAGCAACCCGTTTAAAAATATCCGCTTCTACAATTTTTAACTGATCATCGACATCCTTACGGAAGCGTTTAATTTCAGCATCTTCAATCTCAAGCGCTCTTTTGTCTTTTTTAACACCATCACGCGTAAATACTTGAACATCAATAACCGTACCACTAATATTATTCGGTACCCGTAACGAAGTATCTTTTACATCAGCGGCTTTCTCACCAAAAATAGCCCTTAATAATTTCTCTTCTGGTGTTAGCTGCGTTTCACCTTTTGGTGTAACTTTACCCACCAAAATATCGCCGCCTTTTACTTCCGCACCGACATACACAATCCCAGACTCATCCAATTTAGAGAGCGCTTCTTCACTCACATTAGGAATATCTGCCGTAATTTCTTCTGGACTATGTTTAGTATCGCGCGCAACACAGGTTTTTTCTTCAATATGAATGGTGGTGAATCGATCTTCTTTTACAACACGCTCAGAAACCAAAATAGAATCTTCATAGTTGTAGCCATTCCAAGGCATAAACGCAACAAGCATATTCTGCCCTAACGCTAATTCACCCATATCTGTAGAAGGACCATCCGCCATAATATCGCCAGACTTAACAATATCGCCAGGCTTAACCAGTGGCTTTTGATTAATACAGGTATTTTGATTCGAACGCGTGTATTTGGTCAGGTTGTAAATATCAACACCCACACCACCTGCTTCGGTTTCACTGTCGTTCACACGCACCACAATTCTAGCTGCATCCACCGCTTCGATACTGCCGCCACGCGTCGCTACCACCGTCACACCTGAATCCTTAGCAACCGTTCTCTCCATGCCTGTACCTACTAACGGCTTTTCAGCGCGCAATGTAGGAACCGCTTGGCGTTGCATGTTTGAACCCATTAATGCACGGTTCGCGTCATCATGCTCAAGGAAGGGAATAATAGATGCCGCAACAGAAACGATCTGTTTTGAAGACACATCCATGTATTGCACTTTATCAGACGATGCCAACGTGAACTCATCTTTATGCCGACATGAAACCAGACCTTCAACTAACTGTCCATTAGCATCAACCGCGACACTCGCTTGCGCGATAACAAACTCGCCTTCTTCAATTGCTGACAAATAATCGACATGATCGGTAACCGCACCATCAATCACTTTTCGGTAAGGTGTCTCTAAAAAACCATAGGAATTAGTTCTCGCATAAACCGACAACGAGTTAATTAATCCAATATTCGGCCCCTCAGGCGTTTCAATTGGACATACACGCCCATAATGCGTTGTATGTACGTCACGCACCTCAAATCCCGCACGCTCCCTAGCCAAACCACCTGGCCCTAAAGCAGAAACCCGACGCTTATGCGTTACCTGCGATAATGGATTATTCTGATCCATAAACTGCGATAACTGACTTGAACCAAAAAACTCTTTGATTGCAGCAGAAACCGGCTTGGCATTAATAATTTCTTGCGGCATCAAGCCTTCAGAATCCGCTAATGTTAACCGCTCTTTTACAGCTCGCTCGACACGAACCAAGCCAACACGGAATTGATTTTCGATCATTTCACCAACAGATCTTACGCGTCTGTTGCCCAAATGATCAATATCATCAACATTACCGTTACCATTACGTATATTAATGAGCTCTTTCAACGCATCAATAATATCTTCTTTGGTTAAGGTGCCCGAACCAAGAATTTCCTGCCGACCTAAGCGACGGTTAAACTTCATCCGACCCACAGCTGAAAGATCGTAGCGCTCATCTGTAAAAAATAAATTTTCAAATAAGTTTTCAGCAGCTTCTTTAGTTGGCGGCTCACCCGGTCTCATCATACGATAAATTTCAACCAATGCTTCCAAGCGATTAGTCGTTGTATCCAATTTCATCGCATTTGAAATATAAGGCCCTTTATCTAAATCATTAACATAAAGGGTGTTTATTTCCTTAACACCATTGTCAATAATTTTGTCTAATAACTCCTGCGTTAGCTCATCATTAACGTTCGCAATAAGCTCTCCAGTAGCTTCATCAACGATGTTATGGCTCAAGATTTTGCCCACTAAATATTCTTTAGATACTTCAATCTGAGTAATTGCAGCCTTTTCCATCTGCCGAATATGTTTAGCGGTAATTCGCCGACCTTCTTCTACTAAAATCTTATCATCATGCTTAATATCAAATGCAGCAATTTCGCCACGTAAGCGCTCTGGAACCAAATGAAATATAATTTTGTTTGCACTTAAATTAAATAAATTGGTTTCAAAAAACAACTTAATAATTGCTTCGTTATCATAGCCTAACGAGCGCAATAAAATGGTTGCCGGAATTTTACGACGTCTATCAATTCGCACATAAACGCAGTCTTTATGGTCGAATTCAAAATCTAACCAAGAGCCACGATACGGAATTACGCGCGCATTAAATAACAATTTACCTGAAGAATGTGTTTTGCCACGATCATGGTCAAAAAACACACCCGGAGAACGGTGCAACTGTGAAACAATTACTCTTTCAGTACCATTAATAACAAATGTTCCATTATCTGTCATTAAGGCTAGCTCACCCATGTAAACTTCCTGTTCACGAATGTCTTTAACCACTTTTGCGCTAAGAGGAGCCTCTTTATCATAAATAACCAAGCGCACCAGCACCCTCAAAGGTGCCGCATAGGTTGCGCCTCGTTGCTGACATTCCCGAACATCAAAAACAGGATCGCCCAGTCTGTATTTCACATATTCAAGAACCGCATAACCTGAATGGCTTTCGATGGGGAAAACACTGCTAAAAGCAGCATGCAAACCTTGATCTAATCGTTTATCTGGGTGAGTACCTGATTGCAAGAAGCTTGCATAGGAATCAATTTGAGTTGCAAGAAGATAGGGAACTTCTAATACTTCAGAACTTTTCCCAAAATTGTTACGAATACGCTTTTTTTCAGTAAAAGAGTAGGTCATTTAATTTCCGTACCTTTTCGTCAAGAATTATTTTCCACTGTTCGCCCAATGCAAACAGCAAAAGGCCGATGATAAATATCATCAGCCTTCATGAATAGGCGTTAAGCCTGTATTTGATAGCGCAGTTATTTAATAGTAACTGTCGCGCCAGCTTCTTCAAGCTGTTTTTTCATTGTTTCTGCTTCAGCTTTATTAGCGCCTTCTTTAATCGTTGTTGGTACGCCTTCAACAGCATCTTTAGCTTCTTTCAAACCAAGACCAGTCATTCCACGCACCGCTTTAATAACAGCGACTTTATTTTCACCGAATGATGTCATAATAACATCAAATTCAGTTTGCTCTTCAACTTCAACCGCTGCTGCTACTGGTGCCGCAGCTACTGCTGATGCAGCTGACACACCAAATTTTTCTTCCATCGCTGATATTAAATCAACGATTTGCATAACGCTCATTGCTGAGACTGCTTCCAAGATATCTTCTTGCGAAATTGCCATTGAATTTTCCTCTAAAAATAATAGGTTCTAAACTGATAGTAGAATCGTTGCTATGCAACGTTAGCGTTAAGCCGCTTCTTTCTGACTTTTGACTTCTGCCAATGTCCGTACCAACTTGGCCACAGGTTCTTTCATGACCGACATTAACATAGCAATACCTTGATCGCGAGTTGGTAAACTTGCAAGTCGACCAAGCTCAGAAGCATCAAACGATTTCCCGCCAATAGCTACAATTTTAGTAACTAATTTGCTATGAGTTTTGGAGAAGTTACTGATTAACCTTGCTGCACATCCAGGATCTTCCATTGAAAATGCTAACAATAATGGCCCTACTAGGCCGTCTTGCATACATTCAAATTCTGTTCCTGCCACAGCACGTTTTGCCAGCGTGTTTTTTACCACTCGCAAATAAACACCCGTTTCTCTCGCTGTTTTACGCAACGCGGTCAATTCCGTAACCGTTAATCCTAGATACTCGGCTGCAACTGCAGAATGGGCTTTAGCGGCAAACACAGCAACTTCTGCTACGACAGCTTTTTTGCTCTCTAAATTTAGTGCCACGGCTTTACTCCGGTACTTTCTGATTATTCATCAGATTTATAAAACGCATCTTACGATGCCCCCTACGGTCCCTTTCACCAACATACCGGTTTAAGCTTCCGTCTGCGCAGGCAACATTAAGTTAAAAACACCTGCGGTCTTTGACGGCTGCCGCCAAAACGGCAACCCAAAGTTTTTATACCACCCTACATCTTTAAACGACTAAGCTGCTGTGATCAATAGTTAATCCAGGACCCATCGTAGTTGATAAGGTAATTTTTCGCATATAAATACCCTTTGCAGCAGTAGGCTTTGCTTTCCGCAAATCAGCCAACAGCGCTTCAAGATTTTGCTGAATAGCGTCTGCATCAAAACTTATCTTACCGACAGTACAGTGAATAATGCCGCCTTTATCAGTTCTATAACGAACTTGGCCTGACTTGGCATTCTTAACAGCGGTTGCCACATCTGGGGTAACCGTACCGACTTTTGGGTTAGGCATTAAGCCTCTAGGCCCCAAAATCTGCCCCAATTGACCTACGACGCGCATAGCATCTGGAGATGCAATCACAACGTCAAAATTCATCTCACCTTTCTTGACTTGCTCCGCTAAATCATCCATACCAACGATATCTGCACCAGCTGCTAGTGCTGCTTCCGCATTTGCCCCTTGAGCAAATACCGCCACACGAACAGACTTACCTGTTCCATTTGGTAGCACAGTCGCCCCACGGACGTTCTGATCTGACTTACGAGGATCCACACCCAATTTAACACTAACATCAACTGACTCAGCAAACTTAGCGGTTGCCAATTCTTTCAATAGCGCAAGTGCATCACCAATCAAGTAATGCTTATTGGTATCAATTTTCGATTTAACAATCTTCGCTTTCTTAGATAACTTAGCCATTACAAACCCTCCACATTCAGACCAATACTACGCGCACTTCCCGCAATAGTTTTCACTGCCGCTTCTAAATTAGCAGCATTTAAGTCTTCCATTTTAATCTTAGCGATTTCTTCTAATTGAGCACGCGTTACCGTACCTACTTTCACGGTATTGGGTTTACTACTACCTGATTTCAACCCTAATGCTTTTTTCAATAATATAGAAGCGGGAGGTGTTTTAGTAATAAACGTAAAGCTACGATCCGCATAAACCGTTATCACAACTGGAAGCGGCAGTCCTTGCTCTACATCTTGAGTTTTTGCATTAAATGCCTTACAAAACTCCATAATATTAACACCATGCTGACCTAACGCAGGCCCTACTGGTGGACTTGGCTTCGCCTCACCTGCTTTTACTTGCAACTTAATATATGCCGTTATTTTTTTCGCCATCACTTACTCCAAATTGGGTTCAATCGCTTTTCAGCTCCCCATAGAAACAAAAATCTTTATCACGGATGCGATAAAGATTTATTTATACTTACACTACTGACTTAAGGCTTTTCAACTTGACTGAATTGCAGCTCAACAGGGGTTGATCGCCCAAAAATTAGCACTGAGATTTTTAATTTATTTTTTTCGTAATTAACTTCTTCAACGACGCCATTAAAATCTTTAAAGGGGCCATCAACGACTCTCAACACCTCACCGACTTCAAATAATATTTTTGGTCGTGGCTTGTTTACACCGTCTTCAACTCTACTTAGAATAGCCAAAGCTTCTTTTTCAGATATAGGCGCAGGCCTATCGGAAACACCACCTATAAAACCAAGAACGCGAGGAATTTCTTTAACTAAATGCCACGTTTCATCTGTCAATTCCATTTGTACCAAGACGTAACCAGGATAAAACTTTCTTTCACTTTTACGCTGTTGACCCATTCGCATTTCAACAACTTCTTCCGTTGGAACTAAAATCTTTCCGAAATGATCTTCCATGCCATCTCGTTTTATTCGCTCCTCCAGCGCCTGCTTCACTTTATTTTCAAAGTTTGAATAAGCATGAACAACATACCAGCGCAATGCCATTAATTAAACTCCTTGCCCAGTTAATAGACGTATTGCCCAAAACAGAAACATATCTAGAAACCATAAAACTACACCAACAATTAGAACCATGACAAACACCATAAGCGTTGTCCGCATTGTCTCTTCTCTTGTTGGCCAGACAACTTTTCGCACTTCTATTTTAGACTCTAATATAAACATCCACGTCTGCTGCCCAATTTGAGTAGTAAACATAATGCCTAATACAATCCCCATCAAGATCAATAGACCAAGAACCCTGTATAAAAGAGAAATATGCGAGAAATAATAAAATGCTGCGATGCCGGCAACAACAAAAACAACAGATATAACTTGTTTAACAACATCTAATAGTTTTGATGCTGGCGCTTCTGCTTGTGCATTCATTTGAAAAATCTTATGAGAAAACGGATATTATACATTGCATTTTCTGAATGGCAGGCCAGGAGGGACTCGAACCCCCAACTTGCGGTTTTGGAGACCGCTGCTCTACCAATTGAACTACTGACCTATCCAGAAAAAACTGCAAAACGAACGAAGAGTTGTAAATTAATTACAACAATTACTCAATAATTGAAGCAACGACACCTGCACCTACTGTGCGTCCACCTTCACGTACCGCAAAGCGCAAACCTTCATCCATTGCTATAGGCGCAATTAATTTTATTTGTACTGGCACGTTATCTCCAGGCATAACCATTTCTACGCCTTCTGGCAATTCAACAGCACCAGTAACGTCGGTTGTTCTAAAATAAAATTGTGGA
>JAPLRW010000128.1 GCA_026398935.1 Methylococcales bacterium | reverse complement strand
AGCTTCTTACGCTCAATCCTTGGGTCATTCAAGGTGGAGAAATGTTCGACTATACTGCAATTCACTTGGGCTCTCGCAAATACCCAGTGATATAGTGACCTTTATCATGTTTTTAAAGTGTTTTTAATGCGTTTGCCCTGTGCTAGCAGCAATATTGTCGGTACATATTGTTTAAACAGTGTAAAATCGCGTCCTTTAATCTACGCTAAACACGTACCGATAAACATTAACACCCTGCTTAATGCAAGGTATTGCCGACATCGGAGGCTTTTATAATGCAACGTGTCAGTTGTATTATAAAAGCCTCCGAGCGGCTGTGCTTTGCTTTCCGGGTGTATTGGCTTTTATCGCGAAAAATATGCGCTTTGTTAAACTTATGCGCATGTTTGGCGACGGGGTTCGAGAGGTTACCGTCCTCGTGCTTTAGTGTGTTGCGTTTTTTAGACATAATGAATTCCTTCAATAAACAATAGGGTTGAAATTTAATCTTATTTCCTACCCCTCTATTTTAGTCCAAACTAGTGATCGCCTGTGAAATTTAAAAAAGATTTTGATGTTATTGTGATTGGTGGCGGGCATGCCGGAACGGAGGCCGCTTTGGCTTCAGCACGCTCAGGTGCCACGACCTTATTGCTCACGCAGAATATTGAAACGCTGGGGCAAATGAGCTGCAACCCTGCGATTGGCGGTATTGGCAAGGGGCATTTGGTTAAAGAAATTGATGCGCTCGGCGGTATTATGGCGCAAGCCATTGACCAAGCGGGCATTCACTTTCGTATTCTAAATGCCAGCAAAGGCCCGGCGGTTCGTGCAACGCGTGCGCAAGCGGATCGACTGCTCTATAAGCAAGCCATTAGAACTGCCCTCGAAAACCAGCCCAATTTATCGCTTTTTCAACAAACCGTCGCCGATTTAATCATTGAGAATGACCGTGTTGTGGGTGTTAAAACACAAATGGGTTTGAATTTCATGACCAAAGCGGTGGTTTTAACCGCTGGCACTTTTCTAGGTGGCAAGATTCATATCGGTCTGGAAAATTACACCGGTGGCCGCGCAGGTGACCCCGCCTCTATTGATCTGTCACAGCGTTTACGAGAATTGCCATTGCGGGTGGAGCGGTTAAAAACTGGCACTCCGCCGCGTATTAATGGCTTAACCATTGATTACAGCCAGCTGGAAAAACAACACGGTGATGATCCCGTACCGGTATTTTCCTTTTTAGGCCGCGCGGAGCAACACCCGCGGCAAATTCCTTGCTACATCACCCGCACCAACAGCCAGACGCACGACATTATTCGCGCAGGTTTAGACCGTTCGCCCTTATATTCCGGCATCATTGAAGGTATCGGCCCACGTTACTGCCCGTCTATTGAAGACAAGGTGATGCGCTTTAGTGAGCGTGATTCGCACCAAATTTTTGTTGAACCAGAAGGCTTAAATACCCACGAAGTCTATCCAAACGGCATTTCAACCAGCCTGCCTTTTGACGTGCAATACAACTTAGTCCGCTCTATGAAGGGCTTTGAAAATGCTGAAATTATCCGTCCTGGCTATGCGATTGAATATGATTTTTTTGATCCGCGAGATTTAAAGTTTTCCTTGGAAAGCAAATATGTTCCCGGTTTATTTTTTGCCGGTCAAATCAATGGTACAACTGGGTACGAAGAAGCCGCCGCACAGGGTTTAATTGCGGGTTTAAACGCCGCGCGTTCGGTACAAGGCTTAGAAAGCTGGTGTCCTGCTCGTGACGAAGCCTATATTGGCGTGATGATTGATGATTTGGTTACCCAAGGCACGCAAGAGCCTTACCGCATGTTTACCAGTCGCGCCGAATACCGCTTATTGCTCAGAGAAGACAATGCGGACTTGCGCTTAACGGAGCAGGGGCGTGCGTTAGGACTGGTGAGTGATGCACGCTGGCAAGCATTTGAAAGCAAACGCGAAGCGATTGCCAAGCTACACACGGCCTTCAGTAAAAAATGGGTACGCATTGATTCACCTGAAGCAGAAAAAGTCACTGCGCTTTGGGGAACACCGCTCTTGCGTGAAGCCAGTTTAATGGAGTTATTACGTCGCCCGGAAGTGGATGTAACCAACCTATTAACCTTTCTTGACAATGATGAAGATGTTACAGGTGATCCCGTGGCAATGGCTGTAGTCGCTGAACAAATCGCTATACAAGCTAAATATGCAGGTTACATTGATCGGCAACAAACCGAGATTAACCGTACCAAGCGTTATGATCATCTACGCTTGCCGGAAAAGCTTCATTACCCCGATGTTCCAGGGCTATCCAATGAAGTCAGTGAGAAATTACAGAAACAACGCCCAGAAACATTGGGGCAAGCCTCGCGTATACCGGGCATTACCCCCGCCGCTGTATCCTTATTGTTAGTTCATTTAAAAAAGAAATCCGCCTAATGTCTATAGAACGTGACCTTCTGCAGGCCGGCATGACAACGTTAAACCTGCCTGCTACAGAAATCCGCCTAATGTCTATAGAACGAGACCTTCTGCAGGCTGGCATGACAACGTTAAACCTGCCTGCTACAGATGATAAAATTGAAAAACTACTGGCCTTTTTAAACTTAATTCAGAAATGGAATAAAGCGTACAACCTCTCTGGCGTACGTGACGGCATTGAAATGGTCGGCTTACATTTGCTGGATAGTTTGGCCGTTTTGCCACACATTAATCCGGGACGCGTCCTTGATATTGGGACGGGTGCAGGATTACCCGGTATTCCGCTGGCGATCTTTATGCCTGATAGTGATTTTGTATTATTGGACAGTAACGCCAAAAAAACGCGCTTTGTACAACAAGCGATTGTGGAGTTAAAGCTGCGTAATGTCGCCGTTTTACAGTGCCGGGTTGAAGAGTATCATCCCGAGCAGCCCTTTAACACGGTGATTACCCGCGCATTTGCCAGTATGGTAGATATTCAGCGACTAACACAGGCATTGATCATTGAGGGAGGCGAGTTGCTTGCGATGAAAGGACAGCCTACGCCACAGGAATTACAGGCCATAACTGGGCAATATACCGTTATACCCTTACTGATACCCGGTGTTGATGCCGAAAGGTGCTTAATTAAAATGCAAACAGATAAGGTCGGCGTGTGGGAAAAATAATTGCAGTAACCAATCAAAAAGGTGGCGTGGGGAAAACCACCACAACCGTTAACTTAGCGGCTTGTCTTGCGGCTGCAAAACGGCGTGTTTTAGTGGTTGATATTGATCCGCAAGGTAACGCCGCCATGGGGTGTGGCTTGGATAAAAAGACCATTCAATATTCCACTTGTGATTTATTGTTGGATTCCGTACCCATAAATGAAGCCATTGTCTATTCCGAAGCGCTAGGCTTTTCAATTATCGCAGGTAACGCAGACTTAACCGCAGCAGAAGTTGAGCTAATGCAAGCCACTAGGCGAGAACGCCGCCTGTCGGAAGCCTTGCAGCCGGTAAAAGAGCAGTATGACTATATTTTAATTGACTGTCCGCCATCCTTAAATATGCTGACATTAAATGCTATGGTTGCCGCAAACAGCGTGCTTATTCCTATGCAGTGTGAGTATTATGCGCTAGAAGGCTTATCAGCGCTGATGGATACCTTAAGGAATATTAAAGAGTCTATTAATCCTGATTTGCACTTAGAGGGCATTTTAAGAACCATGTACGATAATCGCAGTCGTTTAACAAAAGACGTCTCTGACCAGTTACTTGAGTATTTTGGCGAGAAAGTGTTTAAAACCTGTATTCCCAGAAATGT
The DNA here is from genome assembly GCA_026398935.1 of Methylococcales bacterium. Classification (GTDB taxonomy): domain Bacteria; phylum Pseudomonadota; class Gammaproteobacteria; order Methylococcales; family Methylomonadaceae; genus SXIZ01. Next base: position 4,668 of record JAPLRW010000128.1, on the reverse strand, counting down.
TCGTCTGGCAGAAGCGCCGAGTCATGGCATGTCTGTCCTGGCGTACGATAAAACATCCCGTGGCGCGCTGGCTTATATTGCGTTAGCGGGCGAAATGATTAAAAAAGAAACTAAAAAGTCGACAACATAATGGTTTTAAAAAAACGTGGTTTAGGGCGAGGATTAGACGCCCTTTTAGGAGAAGCCTCTGCTCAGGCAGTAACCAATCAATTACAGCACTTGCCGATTGAATTTTTACAACGTGGCAAATATCAACCTAGAAAAGACATTGATCCAGAAAAATTACACGATCTGGCTAACTCTATTAGAGCACAAGGCATTGTTCAGCCGATTGTTGTACGGAAAATTGCGCATGATCGTTATGAAATTATAGCGGGTGAGCGGCGCTGGCGAGCCGCGCAAATGGCTACGCTGCTCGAAGTTCCCGTGGTTATCCGCGATATTGATGATCGTGCGGCCATTGCTATTGCCTTAATTGAAAATATTCAACGAGAAGATTTAAACCCGCTTGACGAGGCTGAAGCATTACGCCGCTTGTTGGATGAGTTTGAAATGACACATCAGCAAATAGGCGAAGCCATCGGTAAATCCCGAGCCAGCATCAGTAACTTATTACGCCTGCTTGACTTGCAACCCGAAATTAAGCTGCTATTATTAAATCATGACTTGGAAATGGGGCATGCGCGGGCGTTATTGGCCTTACAAGGGGCACAACAAGTAGCCGTGGGAATGAGAATTGCTGAGAGTCATTTAACCGTCAGGGCGGCGGAAAAATTAATTAAAAGCATTCTGGACGGTAGCCCATTAAATCCTGTTAAAGCAGTTGATGTCGATACTTTACGTTTACAAGAGCAGCTTACGTCAAAATTAGGCGCTAAAGTAAAGATCGCACATAAAGATAACGGTCAAGGCAGTATAAGCATTGCCTATACCAGCCTTGACGAGCTGGACGGCATTGTCGCACACTTTAATCTCGACAAAGACAGTCATCTACAGGCATCAAATGTAGATTAAGTCATGCAAACAACTTGTTTTTTTGTTTTACTAGAAGTCACCTCACGACAGAAAAACAAGAGAGTAGGCAGTGTACATTAGCCCGTTTGACTATAAACCATTACTCTACTTTAACGAGTTGCATGCATGAAAAAGACGTCTGCAAAACAGGTATTTATAAAAATGAGTATGTGTTTTGCACTGTCTACAACGGTAGCATCTGCTAAAGAAGTCGACTTGCTCTGCCAAAAGCTGTCTCTAAAACTCAGCAGTATTCGTTATGAAGACTGTCATGCATTAAATTACAGCCTGTATAAAACCCGTTCCGGAGAAAATACACCGTTACTGACCAAAGAGCTTAAGCCCGCGGCACATGAAAAAGCACCCAAGATATTGTTTATTGCCGGTATTCACGGTGATGAATACTCCAGCGTTAGTGCTACCTTCAAATGGTTAAAAGTGTTACAAAGTCATCACAGCGGTAAATTTCACTGGTTGTTTTTACCGCTTGCCAATCCAGATGGCTTACTGCGTAAAACGTCACAGAGAATGAATGCTAAAGGGATTGATTTAAATAGAAATTTCCCTCCTTTTGGTAATGACGATAGTATTAGTTTGGCCTACTGGAATAAAGAGGCAAAAAAAGACCCCAGACGTTATCCGGGTAAGATACCATTGAGCGAGCCAGAGACCCAGGCTATAGTAGAAATCATAGACTCCTTTAAGCCTGATGTCATTGTATCAGTGCATGCTCCTTATAATTTACTCGATTTTGATGGTAAAACAGATGCCGATGCACCTCAAAAATTAGGCTCCTTGGCACTGCAATTACTGGGTACTTATCCGGGCTCATTAGGCAATTATGCGTGGTTAAAACTTAAAATACCGGTTATAACCCTTGAATTACCTAACGCGGATAGTATGCCCGCCGAAGCCGAGCTTAATAATATATGGATGGACTTGGTCGCTTGGTTAAAAATTGATTTCCCGAAAACGCGCGTAGCTCTCAACAACAGTACAGGACAGTCGGCGATAATGAAAAACTAAATCTATAGAACGCGCTATCCAAATTCCGTTTCACAATAGACCGCGCTGTCATTGTAAAATGTTATCCGTTATTGTTTGTGTGTGATGATGAAAGTAGGAGTAAACGTAATGAAAAAACTGATTTTTACGGCGGGTTTGTCGCTCATGATGGCTACCGGTTATTCCGTTGAATTATCAACGGTAGATGAAGCCAAATTTAATGCAGCCGTTAAAGCCTATCGGATGAATCAGAGTGCTAAAGCACTCAGCCTGTTTACCGAGCTATATACGGCTTACCCACAAAATCAGCAAATTAAAAATAATTATGCCGTGGTTTTATTCGGTAGCGGTAAACTCGAAAAAGCGGAAGAAGTACTGTCTTCTGTGATAGAAAGCAATAAAGAGGTTAATGTTGCGTATAAAAATTTAAATAAAATTTATGATTATGCCGCTGCCAAAGCATACTCAAACGCGCTGGGGACAGAAAAAGAAGTCACCCCGCAAAAATTACAAATTATAGAAGCCTTAGCACCTCCTACAGCGAGTGTCGCGCTAGCGGCTAATCAGACACTAAAAAGCGTACCGTCTGCATTAGACAATGCAATGGATCAAAAACTGTCCGCCGCGCAACTGGCAAAAAATGCACCCGTAGCTATCGCTACAGTGGGCGCGAAAGTATTGCCGGATACCATGTCAAAAGCGGATGTGAATAGTTATCTGGCAAGCGCTCTTAGCGATGCGGCCGAGCCTATTGGCCCACCAAGTGTTGCTACGCCTCCGGTTTTAAATGCACCAGACGCTAAGGTAGCGAGCAACATGCCAGTAGCCATCAGTGAACCTGTCGTAAAAACCAAACCTGTTACAAAAGATATTATTGATGCGCCAGCAGCAAGCCCCAGTACAGCAAGCGATGTCGCGGCGGTTGAAAGCGCCATCAATAATTGGGCGCAAGCGTGGTCAAAGGGTGATGCGGCGAGTTATATAACCTATTATGAGCCAACCTTCAGACTGGGAAAAATGTCCCATAATCAATGGATTGCTAACAGGAAACAACGCATAAGCCCTGCGGAAAATATTCAGGTAAAATTATCAAATATTGTGGTAACGCCCAGTAAAACAGACGGTACGATCATTGCCTACTTTAAACAAAACTACCACGCTAAACAATATCAAGATAATACCTCGAAACAGTTAGTGTGGAAGAAAGTAGGCGAAAAGTGGTTTATTAAAAAAGAAATTAAAATGGATTAATTTTATTCTTTCCAACGGTATCATTACGCTATTTAAAATAACGCATCATGATACCGTGCTTACATCCCTTTTTGAGGTGTACTTTTTAGGGTAAAAAAACCTATCGAGGAAGGACTGAAATGTAGACTTATTATCGTTTACAAAATCCCACGCAGTATTTTGACGTTTTTTGTCATGGTTTTTATATACGATGCACAGCGGTTGAGCAATTAACATGAATACTCTCAAAGTTAGCCTACTGGCTTTATTGATCATAAGCAGTGTCCAAGACACTTTAGCAAATCCCTTAGTAGAGGAGCCTTTGAAAAAAGGCATTTCGGCAATTGTTGCGCAAAAAGTCGATCAAGGGATTAATCAAATGAGCGAATTAGCCAAAAGTTACCCCAATTTTAAATTAGCACAATATGTTAAGGCGGATCTATTAAGTTACCGTAGCGGTCAGCATTTTAATAAAAACAATAAAAATATCATTCTTTCTACAGATGTCTACAATGAGTTGGAGGCGCGCCTGAAAGATGATGACGTGGTTAAAAAAAACTTGTACCCTTCTGAAATTGTTTATCTTGGGCAGCAATACCCGCATGTGCTTGTTGCGGATATATCAAAGTCACGCCTCTATGTTTACAATAACAAACTCGCATTGGTTAATAGTTTCTATATGTCTGTAGGACGCGGCGGTGCGGGTAAAGAAAAGGTAAATGACGGTAAAACCCCCTTAGGCACTTATTTTATCGATAAGCGTATTGATGGAGAATCGCTCCCCGATAAATACGGCGATGCCGCTTACCCTTTAAATTATCCCAATGCGTGGGATAAAATCAAAGGAAAAACCGGTTACGGCATATGGTTACACGGTACGGCTAAAGCGTCTTACAGTAGAGTTCCTAATGCCACTGAGGGCTGTATCTCTTTAGCGAATGATGATTTAAAAGCCATTGAGCGTTATATTACTGAGAATACCCCCATCATCATCGGTAATCCGGTTAAATGGTCAAATAACCGCGTTGCATTTAATAATCCTGATTTTCTTAAAGAATTTAAAGTGCTCAATAAAGAAAATCACACTGTTGCTGTAAAAACCGATACCAAGCCAAATGTATCCGTTGTAGCGACAACAGATAAAGAGAATTTTACTAACTTAAGCTTGATTAATGGCCCTGAAAAAGAAATGATGGTCGCGACATTTTTACAGCAGCAAGAAGATAAAGTGACACGTGTTGAGCAATATTGGAAAAATACACCAAAAGGCTGGGAAGTTATTTCCGAAACAGGGATTTAGCAGCCTATTGCTGAATTTTATCGTGCTTAGGTTAAAACAGTATCAACACTTCCTGATCAGCTTATTACCCTCCTCGCCATTTTAAGCACCACTACTGAGCACCATGACCAAGCCACTCG
>JAPLRW010000119.1 GCA_026398935.1 Methylococcales bacterium | reverse complement strand
TTCTGTTTTTACGGCACGAAAGAAATTACTGTGTGCTTGTGTCCAGTCACTGACGCGGTATTGGTTAGAAAATTGATTCGCCAGCGACCGTGAAATTTGCGGGGCATTAAATAAATCATCTAATTTTAAGCGTAAGCCTGACACGGTGTTATCCATTCTAAACAGTTTAGCGCCGTCTTCGACATGCACTAACGCCATGTTACGATCATATTCATACATGCCCACCTGAAAGATACCCACGACGGTAAAGCGGCGCATACGGGGCAATATACCGGCTGGCGTTGAATTAACTTGCGGGCTAATCACGGTCACTTTATCGCCCGTGATAACCCCTAAATAAGTGGCTAATTCAGCGCCCAAGATAATATTGTATTGTCCTGGCTGTAAAGCCTCCAATGTGCCTGCCAGCATTTTGTCACCGACTTCGGACACTTGTGGTTCAGCTTGCGGCAAAATACCACGTAACAGCGTACCACTGACACGCCGATCCGCATTTAACATGACTTGACCATTCACAAACGGTGCAGCGCCCAGCACATGTGGCGCACCCTTGAGTTGCGCATCCAGCGCCTGCCAATTGGCTAGCTCGTCATTATCACCACTGATGGTGATGTGCGAGGTCATGCCTAAAATGCGTTCGCGTAATTCTGCTTCAAAGCCATTCATTACGGATAACACCGCAATAAGTGCGGTAACGCCCAGCGCAATGCCTAAAACGGAGGTTAAGGTAATGAATGAAATAAATTGTGTGCGACGTTTCGCCCGCGTATAACGCAGGCCGATATATAAAATAAGGGGTTTAAACATAGTGTGGGCAATGATCAGGATTTTTTACAAGCAGCGCAATAGCCGTAGAGATACAAGCTATGATCGGTTAATTCATAGCCTAAGCGCTGGGCGATTTCTTTTTGTCTTGACTCAATGGTATCGTCAGTAAATTCGTCAACTTTACCGCATTTCATACAAACGATATGGTCATGGTGGGCACCGTGATCTAATTCAAATACGGAATTTCCTCCCTCAAAATGGTGTCTGGCAACTAAACCAGCGGCTTCAAATTGCGTTAAGACCCTATAGACCGTTGCCAAGCCGATGTCTTCATTTTCACTGAGTAGAATTTTATAGACTTGCTCTGCACTTAAATGTCGATCGCTTGTTTGTTTTTCTAAAATTTCCAGAATTTTAACTCTGGGTAACGTCACCTTTAAACCGGCATTTCTTAAGTCTTGGCTTTCCAAAAAAATCTCCCGTATTTTGTATTCAACAGTCATGGCGTCCATTGTAGCCTTTTTTTCTTGTGTAGCGCATGACAGTTTTATAGGCTAAATGATTAACATCCTGTATCATTTTGTCTTTTTAATCATACAGCGCAGTCTCATGAAAAAATCACTGCTCCCCATAGCATTCGTTGCCAGTTTATCGCTTACTGCTTGTACGACCATTATGGAACACCTTCCTTGGGTTTATACCATTGATATTAAACAAGGCAATATTATTGATCAAGCGATGATCGACCAGCTTCGCCCCAATATGACTAAGCGGCAAGTGCTTTACGTGATGGGATCGCCCATGCTTAGCGACTATTTTCACAAACAGCGGTGGGATTACGTCTATTCTACCCGAGAAGACGACGATCAGAAGATACAAAAACGGGTTACCTTATTTTTTAAGGGTGATGAGTTAATGAAAGTGGAAGGTGATTTTAAGCCCAGTGCTAAGTCCGTGCTTAAGCCACAATTGGAATCCAGCATCAGTGTTCAACCGCGCAAGCTGGATAAAACCATTTGGGAGAAAATTACCGGCTTATTTGATTGGGACAGTGAGCCTGCACCGCCAGAGCGCTCTGTGCCGGATGAATCTAATAATATCCCGGTCAAGAAATTTTAACGCGAGCGTTTAAAAATAGCCCCATGTCTTGCGAGGGCCGTTTTGGGTAAAGTGTGTTATACGGGCGATTGTCTGTGTTTCTTTATCACGAACGGCACCCGCTCTTTATTGGGGTGCTGATGCGCAGACCTTCAAACCATGCGCTCAAAAACCGCTATAAAATGCGCCGCGAGGCATACAAAAAAGCGTTATTTTTTAAGGTCAAATGAATTTTTTGATTCAGTCCACAGATTGATTAATCCTTGTGTTTTTAGGTATTTACTATTGCTGATCTTCCACTAGACTAGCTTTAAAACCTAACGTATTTGGAGCGCTTATCATGACCTTATTCACTTATCGTAATAGTGTCAAAGTCGCTTATCTCACCGCTATTCTAAGCGTTATTTTATTGCCCGATGTGGTGATGGGATTATTGTTTGAATTAATGCATC
>JAPLRW010000015.1 GCA_026398935.1 Methylococcales bacterium | reverse complement strand
TTCTACTAAGTTATCTTGCAATTTAAGACCCGTTGGAAGTCTGCACTCTTTCGAGTAAGATAATATTGGCAAAGTGCCTTAACCTCTATCTATGCCGTTACCGCATAGCCTTCGCTTTTTCCAACTTCCTATACCCGCATCCACAACAGGTTTCCTTGCGGTCACCTTGCCTAAATAGGCATGAATACGGGCTTACCGTGTTCCATATAAATAATGATGATGATGAGGGGTTAGGTGTCAACTATTTCCCGATGGTTTTATTATCCTCGTTTGGTTATACGCAAAAACCAAAACTAACCACGTTGCCTTTTGGCTAGAGTCTGTCAGCATTTTTGACTCCTCGGATTTAACGAGATTTATCGTTGATTCACATGAGTTCACCTTACCCTCTGAGCCTAGCACCCTACCGCGTAATGCTCGCAGTTCCGTTTCACCCTCACGGGTTAGACTTCATCTTTCGATTGGGTTACATTGTTAGAGTGGCTTCAAACATCACATTACTGTTAATGCCTGCACTCTTAGGCTACTGCCGGAGGAACGGCAGGTTTAGTCATGATTGCTCAAGCTAAACAGTTATTTATACGACTTCACGTCGCACTACGAAGGAATCCTTACGCCTAGCCGTTTAGAGTTTGATTTATTAGGCGTGTTTGATATTTCCGTTAGCAGAAAATCTGGGATGCTAAAGTTAGGTGGTTAATTGATTTTGAATGAATTAGACTGTTTTAAATTTTAAAAAGCACCAGACCTTATAAAAGATTAGGTTCTTTTTTGGGGTCTACTTATAGTTAGGCATTACGGTAAGTGCCACCCGCCTGCTGGCACAAACACAGATGGAGAACACAATCATGGCTCAACACTCGATAGAACTTGGCTGGATGAATCTTCCTCCTTGTTCAAAAGTAGAATGGGTAAACTCTGATATTCCAGGTATCAAAGTACCTGTTTTAAAAACATCAGAACAAAGGTTTTATGCGTGGGCAGTCATTGACTCTCAGAACATGCGAGATGAAGCTCTTCAAGCTGCAAAGGAATGTGCGCTTGCAGCAGTTGGTGTGGCCGGCGGAATCGGTGCTATTACAGCAAATCCTGGAGCCGCTTCTGGAGCTTTTACAACCGCATTTTTGGCTTGTTTTGGCGCGAGGTTTGGTGACATTGTTATCAGCAACGTTTTAATTGAAACCCGTGCAGTTTGTCAGTGGTAACTGGGTAGCCTAACATTACGCTCAAGCGGGACGCGCCTTTTCGTGGCGGTTTTGAAAGTTTGTTATTTTTGGCTTCAGTGGCTTCGCCAACCTTCCATGGAAGGCGCGCCCCTTAGCTTTACGTTAGGCATCTGTAATTTGGAGGATACATGGATAAATTGCCCATTTGGCTTACAGTGCTGCTTTTTTTGTACGGGGCGGTTATGCTTTCCTATGCGGTTTATGAAGGTAGATGTGTCGATTTGTGGCCACCAAAAATAGGGGCAATTTGCATTCCAGACCCTGAACCAAAGGAAACAGAAAGATGGTACGGTCATTTCATTGATTTGGATGATAAGACAGGTAAGCCAACAATTTATGATGAAGAACTGATTATAAACATTGACTCAACTGGTCAGATGTCAGCAAAGGTCGAAGCAATGCAAGGTGGCAGGAAAAAGTCTTGGACATATAGGGGATTCAAGGTCGGTGAATACCTTGTGAGTTCTTACAAAGCCGATCACAATAAAACTGGCGCAGGTGTTCTATTCCTTGAGGAAAAAGATAATACACTTATGGGCAATTGGACTGGTAGGACATGCAATAATAAAATGGTTGTAACCTGTCCTTATGTTTTATCAAAAGTGGATGGAATCCCATTGAATGCACTGGATCAAAAGCTATTTGAAGCAGGTTGCAAAATTTACAAACCCAAAACAATGTTTTTGGGAGAAGTACCTGCTAATCTTACATGCGAATAGCCATATATGTAAATAATTGTGGGCAAAGTAAAATAATGCCTAACGAATAAGGTTAGATTGTGCGAGCGAAGCGAGCCACAAACTGAACCGGTTGTTGGACAAGCCCGGCGATATTCGATGCAGCCCGTAGGATGCGGTGAACACAGTGAACCTCATCAGTCTCATTACACGAACGATGCGGTTCGTTCCTCACCACATCCTACTGATTGGATTTATTGAATCTGCTTAGCTTTATCTACCTTTCGTTTATAACCTTTCACAAAAGCAAGTCGATCACCGTTGAACATATAGCGGATATTGACAAAAAAAACGCCATCGACTGGACTGCGATACAGAAACTCACGGTCTAACAACTCACGTACGCCTCTTTGGTAAGTTCTCTCGGTCAGCCCTGATATTTTTTTACCCGCAGTATAAAAACTCAGCTCTACTTTGTCGGTGTTTGGATGGTCTTGCACTTGCCTATAAACCAATTCAAACATTGATAACCCCGATTTACTTAATCCTGCGGCTTGTTTAACGCCCTCTAAAAACAGCTTAACAAAGCGGGTATCATCCACTTCTTCAAATTCGTAGAAGGCGCCTACCCCGACACCAAGCACTTCCCCAGCGCCATCAATCACAAAGCCTTTTTTATCGTTTCCAATTCTGACGGATACCGTCAGGATGGGGAATGCTGGGGTTGGATTCATAAACCGGAACCCCTTTTTTATGGCTAATAATTAAGGCATTATTTTGGCTGTTATCCGTCATTTTTTAGCCCTATTTTTGGCGCAAAATAAACAACACTTTGTCATACAACCGCCAAAAAATCAATATTTATTGGCGGTTAGTCGCCTATTTATGTCGCTTGTCCGCCTATAATTGTCGCTTCATTTCCGCTGAAAGCCTTATGGTTATTGGGTTGTTATGTTTATATCCTTCTTTATATATAAAAAGGGATGAGTTATCCACGCTGCCGCGCGTCGGCCATCACGAGCCAAGCGCAGCGGCGGGGTGGGTAACTCATTCAACCAAGAATCAGTTATCGCCTGTGGATATCTAAATTTCACCAAATCTTTTTTAGAAAATAGGGCGCAATAGGCGATAGCTGTATTGCGCCGCATGTGAATGAACATCATGCGGCGTATTACGCTATCGCTAATACGCCCTACTCGCTGATCTTGGTCATTTTAGCAGCCACTTCTCGCACCGCTTCTTCAAGAAGACTTTCTGAAACGCCGCGTTTCTTTAGGGCAGCAATCAACCGCGCTTCTTTGCTGAGCATAAATTCTGCTTCATCACGGCGTAAGCCTTCGCTTAAGTATGATTTTAACAGTGCTTGATAGCCAGAAAAGCCCCGCAGCGGGGCAATAGTTTTCATCGATTCGACCACATCTTCTGGGATGCGTAGCGTAATCGAGATCATCGGGCGGTCTTTAGTTAATCGTTGTTTAATGGGATTAGAAATCATAGTGGTTGCGCTCCTTAACAGTGGCCTTTCGTGCTGAAATTAGACGAATAGAATCGCCTTCTATTTCGATATGCATGACAAACAATAAGTGGCCTAGTTCATCATAACCAATCACGGCATCCCGCGCTTCTTGTTGCCGCCCCGCATCGACCAGTTTAAAAAAATGGATCAAAAAATGCGTCAGTGGCTTGTGTAAAAGTTATGCCGTCATGTTTACGGAGATTAGTTTCTGCTTTTCGCTCATTCCAGACAAAGTCGATGCCATTTTTTTGAAAATGTATATCCATAAAACGATTTTTAACTAATGTATTTACTTGGTCAATACATTAATAAACCGATTTCATTTGGCTGTTTTCTTCACATTCTCCCTAACCCGATTCAAATCAATATCCCGCCGCTTAATCCAGTCATAAAGGGTACTGGGCGCGCATTCGACTATCTTAGCAATCGCGCGCTTACTCACGCCTTTACGCAAATAATCTTTAATTTCATCGGCACGTTTATCGAGCTTAACGGTTTCGAGTCTGCCGATAGGCCGCCCCAATTTCATACCAGCAGCTTTTCTGGCGGCTAAGGCTTCAACAGTTCTGAGGCTGATAAATTCCCGTTCGATCTGCGCCACCATGCCCAATACAGTCGCCATAATAGTACTGGTCATATTACCTTTCTCGGTGAACACGAGGTTCTGCTTGGCAATGTGAACATTGATGCCTTTTTTGGCGCAGGTTTCCAGAATATCCAAGACTTGCAAGGTGGAACGCGCCAAACGGGATATTTCAGCGACCACTAAAGTATCGCCTTTTAACATATCAGTATTCACCAAGTCACCGACCTTACGATCTCGCCAAGCTTTTTTACCGCTGACGGTATCTTCAATGAACGTTAAGCCGGTGAGTTCGTTTTTATTGCAATACTCCAAGATGCCGTGGCGTTGGTTAGCCACTTCCTGCTCGTCTGTTGAGACCCTTAAGTAAGCGTAATTGGCCATTTTTATATACAGTGTTTTGAATAAACAGATTATTGAATTATATCATTCAATATGAGTTGTGTTTAAACCTAAAACAGGCGGTCATATGAGTTTTGACAAAACGAACGTTTTACCAGAACATAAAAAAACACCGCAATACTTTTTTGCAATATCAATATTTTACCCCCTAACGTCTGGCGATTTGAATTTGATTGCTGTTCGGAAAAATGTGAGTTATTTTGTACAAAAAAGGCGCGGATTATGAAGTTTCTTAGAATTAAATCTAGCTCAAAAAAAGTCCGAGCGGATGGGTCACGTTTCAAATCTGCGACGTATGTTGAAAAAAATCGCAAGTACGGAAACCAAATCAGCGAGCAAACCATCAGCGTTAAAAAATCGGTTTTAGTCACTGGCGCACATGACTCAGGAAAAAGCCGATTCCTAAAACGCCTTTATGACGACGAGAGCGCGATTTACGGCGCAAAAATTCTTTACCCTGTCCTGTGGCTTGGTGCTATCCGTCCTCTGTCCTCATGGACAGATATGGCCTATTTAGAGGCATGGTTTAATGCCGACTGTAAAACCAATCCCAAAAATATTGAATGGGCGTCGCTGAAAGCGTATGAGAAAGCCGAACGCTTAGCCGATTACGTGGCAGAAACAAAAGCCGTGGTGTTTGTCGATGACGCGCACAAGCTCAGCGGTCGCAAGCTGCAAATTGCGCGGGAATGCGTGATGTCCGCGCATATCTTCGTGATGTCGGTCAGCGATGAACAACGCATACCGCCGAATCTGCGCGGCCTGGTGTTGAAGCGTGAGCCGCAGGTTTTTAGACTCAATGCAGAAACCAGCTACGACATGACCACGCCGCTCATGTACATGGCCATGTTATTTTTTGCGGTGATTGGTTTTTACGAAGTCAGTGCAGTTTTGGGTGGATTGAAATATCTCTCAGGTGGTAGCAGGTCAACAAGGGACAAATAACATGAAAATAGTTCTAACAGCTTTACTCATGGCCTCATCAATTTGCTTGGGCGACATTGCCGAACTTCCCCCGCCACCCAGACAACCACCGATACCGCCACTGGTTCCAAATCCTGACCTGAAAGTTCAACCCTACCGCATCCCCACCTTTTCCGGAAAACCTAACGACTTTAAAAAATTTGCACCCGCCATGCTGCCGGCAATGAAAGTGGATAGCGACATGTTGTTTAACGCGGTGGTGAATTGTTTTCCTGAACGTGTACCGTGGGGCTTGCAAGTGGATATGGTCGGCGGAGCGCGGATGTCAGAGGGAAATGCCATCACCACGTTCGATAATTCCGGCCTTGCAAAATATTACGTCGGCGTGGTGGCGAAACTGCCGCTGTACAGCTCGGAGGAGTTAAACAAACAACGGCAATCAGAACTGACCCGCCGCGAAAGCATTGCCGGAAACGTTAAAACTTTTCTGTCCGCACTGGCGTCCCAACGCCGCGCTAAACGACAAATCGGTTTGTATACTTCGCTTGAAGCGCGCTCACAAGAGCGCGTAGCGCTGGGGCTGGCGGATACGACCGAACAAATTGGCTTTCTGGAAAAAGTTATTGAAGCACAATCACAACTGGATGATTCCGAGGCGGCGCTGGATGGTTCAAGACTAGCCCTATCCGGTCAGTGCCGTGATGAGATGGTCGAGGTATTGAATAATCACATCTTGAGCTTGATAAGCGAATGAAGTGGTTTAACCATATCGCCATAGCAGCCGCTACAGCCGCCGTAATAGCCCCACCACTCGTCCCGATTGCCATACTAGGGGCAACCGCACCGGATTGGCTGGAACGCGTCCATAAGGCGCTTACAGGCGCTCGTTTGCGCCATCGCGGCCCTACCCATTACGTGATCATGTGGATTTTGGGCTTATTTGCCACGCTGACCCTGTACGATGTTCACCATATCGGCGCGGCGTTCTTTTACGGCGGACTTACGCACGTCACCGCTGATGCCTTTACCGTGACAGGCGTGCCGTTCTCGCCGCTGTCTGATCGGCGTTTTCATTTGTTCGGCGGTCGCATACGCACCGGAAACCCAGAGGAATACTTGGTTTCTGGGGCTATCGTGATCGTGTGTTCGATTATCGCCATTGCCACACGGCATTATGCGGACGTATCCTACGCGCCATTTTTCTTTGATTACCCAGAGTATTACAACAACGGGCTGATTGATGCGGCGGAGTGGCGGCAACACCGCTTTAAGTTTTTTTAACGGGGATTATTCGTTGAATGAATCTTTAAGGGCGCGATTGATAAGCGCGTTTATATTCTTGCGTTTTATTATTAAATGCGGTAAAAATTGTTTATTTAGACACCGCATTGAAGATGTTTTTATGACCAGCAAAACAATAGACCACAGCACCCTATCCCGTTTAGTTGAAATTGGGGCAATCCACGCCGCTCACGTTATCGGACAAGCCGGCGGGTGGGCTTTATCGGTAAAATATGGCATGGCTGACACATTTCTTGCGGCACAGCGTAGCGGAAAATTACGCCTGTTTCGCAGATTAGAAACCGTTATGCTTTACTTGAAAAAATTAGGTATTAGTAATTTTGATGTTGATGCTAGCGCTTATGGTGCTGACACAAACCATAAACGCCCAGACCGCGCCGCATCACTCAAGCGGGCGCATGCCGCTGCTGAGCATGATGCTTGGTTTTGTGAGCAAGTAGAACAAGCTGTCATTGAAGCGGATGCACCCAATGCGGTGTTTATTGCGCATGATGTGGTTATGACTAACCTTAAAACCAGACTGGATAAGATAGCCTCCCAAACGAGAAAGGAACGCTAATTTTGTTTATTTACTGGCAAGAACGCGCGGAAATAGAAATAGGCGACGTATTGGAATATATCGCACAGGACAGCATTAACGCAGCTTATAGCGTTTATGAGGCCATCCGCAATCAAGTAAGTGTGTTGGGCGAATACCCAGAAATAGGGCGAATAGGACGTGTAAAAGGCACAAGGGAGCTGGTTATCACCGCAACACCCTACATTGTGGCCTACAGAATTAAACCAGACCGAATAGAAATCCTGCGCGTTCTGCATGGTTCACGGAAATGGACTAAACAACCACCGGCTAAAGCACGGTGGGTTTAAGTTAACGACTGAAAGTCGGGATACACGTCGACTTAATTCTACTTTGTTAAATCAACATCACCCATCATGTAGAAAAAACCAATTGATTTTCAAAGGCATAATCAATTGATGCCTGTCTCCGCTGGTGTCGCTTTTCCATCTGCCGCAGTATTTCATCAGGATCAAGATCCCG
>JAPLRW010000153.1 GCA_026398935.1 Methylococcales bacterium | reverse complement strand
ATGGTTAATCCTCAAGCTTCTTATTGCCAGAAATTTCCTGTTATAGTGGCATGACCTCGGCTTAGAAACCTACGTAGATTCACCTTTTTTCTCCTGGATAAAAATGAACCTTGCTGTATTAACGCCACTTTACGGTTTCGCTTTAGCATGTTGTTGATTTAACGCCCATTGCACATGTTCTCGCACCATTTCTGACGTATGGGTTATATATTGTTGGAGTGCTGATTGAATAGCCTCTGAGGCTGTGGCGTTGCCCAGTGCCACGGCAATGTTTCTCAGCCAGCGATCATGACCGATACGCCGGATAGCGGAGCCTTCGGTTTTGCGTAAAAAAGTGGTTTCATCCCACGCAAAGACATCCAGTAATTGTTGCTTATTTAATTGTTGCCGTGGATTAAAATCCGCTTCTGCGCTGAGTTTAGCGAAGCGATTCCACGGACAAATGAGTTGGCAATCATCACAGCCATAAATACGATTACCGATTAACGCCCTTAATGGCTCTGGAATAGAGCCGTGTAATTCAATGGTTAAATACGACACACAGCGCCGTGCATCCACTTGGTAGGGTGCAACGATGGCTTGTGTTGGACAAACGCTTAAGCAAGCCGTACAACTACCACAGTGATTATCGCTACGGTTATCAGAGGGAAGTGGGAGGTCGGTATACAGCTCGCCTAAAAAAAACCACGAACCTCCACGGCGATTAATGACATTAGAATGTTTACCAATCCAGCCTAAACCTGCTTTTTCAGCCAGTGCTTTTTCCAGCACTGGCGCACTGTCCACAAAGGCTCGATACCCAAAAACACCCACGTTTTCGGTGATTTTATCGGCCAGTGTTTGTAATCGTTGGCGCAGCAGTTTGTGATAGTCACGCCCTAACGCGTAACGGGAAATGTAGGCTTTTAATGGATCATGCAGAATATCTTGTGTAAGTTGCGGTGCTTCAGGTAAATAATCCATGCGCACTGAAATAACGCTACAGGTACCGGGAATGAGTAATTCCGGGCGGCTGCGTTTAAGACCATGCCGCTGCATATAGTCCATTTCACCGTGATAGCCATTGTTTAGCCACGACTCAAGGTGCTGTTCTGCTGTGCTTAAGTGGGTATCGGTTATGCCGACTTGCTGAAAACCCAATGCAATTCCCCAGTGCTTAATTTGCTGGGCGAGGGTCGATAGGGTGTCTGAATCGAGTGGGGACATTGGGTATTAACGGGCGCAAGCACACTTGGTCGGCGGCATTGAATGACGAGAGAGATTGAGTGAAGCCAGTCCGACCTATGCGTCGGACTGGCTTATACAAGGCAGTATGTTTTAAAAAAACGTGGATTTATTCCAGTAGTTTAAAAAAACTTTTAGGCGCGCCGCAAATAGGGCATGACCAGTCTTCGGCTATATCATCCCAGCGTGTTCCTGGCGCAAGCCCACTATCAGGGTCACCCTTTGCTTCGTCATAAATATGTTCACATTCCATACATTGGTATTTTTTAAAATCAGACATGAGCATTCTCCTGAAAGGGGTTGGGGTATTATTATCGGATTGGCTTAAGGCAATGCCACGATACCAGATTTTGCTATGAAAGAAAGTAAAAGAATCATTCGGTACTCAGGGTATACGTGAGGCATGCGCGATTAATTGGCCGTGATGAATGTCATTAAAAAGCGCTCGAATTCTTCTACTAAAATTGGCAGCTGGCTGAGTAGGCGATGATCGCTATCCAGCATTCTGAGCTCTATATGATGCTGCTGACAAAATCGCCATGCATGGTCGGGCGGTACAATGTCATCTTGCCAACCATGAATAACCCGTGTGTGTGCGGCGGGAGGATTAAAGGTTGTTTGCGCGTAACCGGGTAGATAAAATGCCGGTGCCAATAAAAACAAACCTCTGGGGTTTATACTGGCGGCGGCAACCGTTGCAACGTAGGCTCCCATACTTGAGCCGACCAAGACAATGTCCGTAAAATGGGATAAATCCATGTTCAACAGTTGTTGCACGCGCTCATCAGGATTAAGCGTGGCGCGATAGTCAGGGCTTTCGATGGCATAGCCGTGCCGTTTAGCCACCTCAGCGAAGGCGAAGGTTTTCTCCCCCCACGGCGTGCTGTCTTTACCGTGGTTATAAAGGACTAATTTGCGCATAGGTAAGTGGCCTGTTCTATTGATGATGGAGTAACCCGCGTTATTCGCTGGAATGGGTGGATAATAGCGCGGTCGCACAAAACCCGCCTAATGCCGTTGAACGACCCAGTATAAGCTGTCCACCGTGTTGCTCGGTGATGAGTTGTGCGATGGCTAATCCTAAACCATGACCGTTGACGGTTTCATCCAGACGAGTACCTCGGTGGACTAAGCTTGCGAGCGCTTTTTCAGATACCCCTAAGCCGTCATCTTCAACGCGCAAACGAATCAACTGATCAATCTCTATACTCAGTATTACCGTTGATTTTGCCCATTTGCAGGCATTATCGAGTAAGTTACCGGTTAATTCGAGCATATCTTCTCTATCGATAAGCAGTGTGCAGGCTGCTGGAGCGACAAAATGAATGTTTAAGTTTTTATGCCGATACATGCTTTTTAGCGCATGAATCAAACTGAGCATCTCTTCTTCTATGTCGAATTTTAACATAGCTGACCCTGAGCCGGACAGACGCGCACGTTTAAGCACCCGATCCATCATGCGCTGCATAGTGGTGGTTTGTGTCAGTAGGTTGTCACGCAGATCAGGGTAGAGATCCAGTGTTTCTTCGCGTGAGAGTTGTTGCAAAACGGTCAAGGGGGTTTTTAACGCGTGCGCCAGATCACCTAAAGCATTGCGCGAACGTTGCAAACGTTGTGTTAATACCTTTAACAAATTATTCACTTCATTGACTAATGCCGATACTTCCTTGGGTACATTGGTATCGAGTTGGGCTATTTCGCCTTGTTGCAACGCTTGAATTTGTTGTTGAATTTTTTTTAATGGGTGGAATCCACGCTGTAATATGTACAGTTGAATAATAATTAAGAGCAGTAATAACGTCAGTGCGATGGCGGTATAACGGTATTGAAATACGTTGATTTTTGCCAATGAGGGCGACAGATCTTCTGCAATAGCAACGGTAATAGCTTGCCCTTGTTTACTGTAACCATAGGCCATAATAATTAATGGTTGTTGCTTTGGTCCTACGGCGTGCAGTCTTTTTGTGACGGTATCGGCTAAGTGTGGGACGGTAAAATCCTGATCAACCAGTGATGGCGAGCGCAGCACCTGCTGGTTAACCATAACAAGAAAGTATTGACCTGAAAAGGGCACACGATAGACGGGTTCGATTTGTTGATTATCCAATGAGAAGGTGTTGTTTGTATCAAGGTGCAGTGCGGATAAGATACTTTCGGCGTCGTGTTCCAGATGTGAGGCGGAAAAGTCTTCAGCTAAGGTTCGAACAGAGCTACTGGTCAACCACCATAGCGCTATAAATAAGCTAATGAGACTAATTAATAAGCCGATTCCTAGGCGTAATTGCAGCGATTTCATGCGATTTATTCCTTAAAAACATAGCCTTGACCCCGGTGGGTTTCGAAGCGGTGTTTGCCTAACTTACGGCGTAAATGATTGACATACACTTCAATGACATTGCTATCCCGGTCGGATTCTAAATTGTACAATTGCGCGGTTAAGGTGGCTTTGCTTAGAATTTGTCCGGGATGCAGGAGAAAATAGCGCAATAATTTGAATTCAATACCGGTTAATCCCTGAACATGACCGGTTTCAGTGATAACCTGCTGGCGTTCTTCATCCAGTTTTAAGCCGCCAACCACTAAGGTCATCGTTGGCTGTTGGTGTGTCCGATAAATTAAGGCGTTAATGCGCGCCAGTAATTCTTCGATATGAAAAGGCTTTGCCAGATAATCATCGGCGCCTGCTTTAAAACCATCGACTTTTTCACGCCAGGTATCGCGCGCGGTTAGAATCAACACCAGTATAGTATTGTGTTTCGCGCGCCAGTTTCTTAAAACGTCTAGGCCGTTGCGCTGCGGCAGTCCTAAGTCCAGGATGGCTAATTCATAAAGGCCTTCATCACCTAAAAATTCACCATCCACACCATTGTGCGCAACATCTACGGTATAGCCTGCTTTTTCGAGGTCTTTTTTGAAGAGATTGACTAAGGATTGATCATCTTCAATTAATAGCAGACGCATATTAGGGTTGTTTGTTGGAATAAAACCACATCTGGTAAATACTGATCATGATTTGTAAACCCATTGAGATGCCCATCAACGCACCACTAACAACAACTACATACGCAAAAGAGGGGATTGATTTAGTGATAAACCATGACAAAACGTCTAACAGCATAGCCGCAAACGGAATAACCACGGCAACGCGTTTAATGATGACATTGATGTCGCATAACAGAAAAATCTTACCAATAAAAAACAGAATAAACGCAATACCAAATAAATGAATATGTGATACCCGAATCAGCGCTGATAACGTAGCGCCGCCGCTATGCGCTACTTGTGCCGCGCCTGCATAATTGCTTAAATCCGGCAGGGAAGGATTTACACTGGGCGAATGGCATAAAATACAATCACGGTTTAATATTGGCGCAATGGTGTCGACATATTCCGGTTCATCCGCGCCGTTGTGTATCCAACGTAAAATGACATCCGTATCGCTTTTGTATTTTAGGTTAGGCTGCATAACGCCTTGAATAGCCGAGCCTAAGCGCGTTTGCGTGTCTGAGCCATGGTAGGCAATGACCACATCATCAATAGATAAACCGGGCTTGCCGTCTCGTCCTTGGTGGGTGTAGTACATGTTGGTGAGGGCAACGATATACCCCAGTCCAATGGTCAGTAAAAAAACGGTATTTAAAATGCGTTCACTGATTGAAATATCTTTAAAGCGCGTGTAGCGCTCTGGTTGCTTAGGGCGAGAACTGACAGTCATTAAAAATCCTAAAGAAGGGGAGTAAACACGGTAAGCGTAACGCAAACAATGTAATTACAGTGACCCAGCTTATAACAAGCCGGGTCACTGTAATGATTAGAACGCTAACCAGCCATTAAGCATAAAGGTATTGATATTTTGTGACTGGGTACTGGTGCCATTGGCTTGCGTATAGCCGATGTATTGCAAGCTGGTACGTAAGTTCAACCAAGGGTTTAAGTAAGAGGTTGATTTTCCAAAAGGTACATACACCAGTTCAGTGGTGAAATATTCGCTGTTGGGTCTGGTTTGTCCTTCATCGATACCGTTGGCAAAAATAGGTCCGCGTGAACCATTGATTTTGTTATAGCCAAAAGTAACGCCGTAAGTTTGCTCAAAGGTATACGCGGCGTTAAATTTAAACGTATTCAGATAGGTGTTTCCGCTATTTGGATCGCTTTCAACCTGTCTATCAGCCGATAAACGTTGATCTTCGTAGATATACGCCGTTTTTGCTTCAAAGATATGTTTTGGGTTAGCCATGTATTGATACGTGGCATCAAAAGCAACATCCGTATAGTGATTAGCGCCATTGCTGCTGTCACGCCCCGGTAACACGTCTGCGCTTAAGCCATAATGACCCAGTGCAAAAAAGTGCCCTTTCCAATCTTGTTGTAATGCAATCCGCCAATAAGGTGCAGGCCCATCCAATGCAACCCTGTCTGCTGCTGCGATACCAAATGTGCGTTGGAAAGTAGATGAAAATGAGCCATACGCGCCCGCTTCCAGATACAGCAGATTATTAATCATGGTGTATGCCGTAGCGCCGCCGACTTGAGCATCCAGTCCGCCGTCAAGCAATACGCTGGAACCAGCCCCCGGCTGCATGCCGCTGCCGGTATAAGGGAAGCCCCAAGTGCTGGTATTCCATAAATCTTGTACCGTCGGTGCGTTGTTTAACGAGACACCGTAGGTAATCGGTAAATCAGCTAACTCCAGTTGATCGGCAAAACGTATGTCGGTTTTATCCATTTCAAGCTTATCATCAAAACCGTTATAGGTGAGTTGACTGAAAGCTCCGACTTGACCGTAAATTTTACCGGCGTAAAACAAAGACGCTTCATCAAAAGTGAAGTTATTATTTTTGTTATAGCCTGTAGGGGAGTCCGGTGGCGTTTGATCTTTATTGGTATTGGTGAATGAGCCGGTAATCATGGCGCTGATGGGTGGGAGTTCAGCATTTTTACCGCTGCCTCCACCCATGGTATAACCACCCAGTTTAAAATCGCGACCAAAAGGGGTTAAGTTTGGGCCAAAGGCTTGTGTATGACACTGACTACAAGCCATGCCTGTTTGTCTTGAAAAGCTGGGCATCGCTTTCGATTCAGGACTAACAAGGATGAGGACTGTAGTCAGTGCCAACAGCAAGGCTAAAAAATAACGGGGGTGACTGTGTTGCTTTAAATGAGTCGGCATAGTTTGTTTTTTTAAAATTAAAGAAGAATGCTATTTACAGTGTAGTTCAATCTACGTTAAACGTTGTCCGCTTACTGTCTACAGTATTTCTGTAGACAGTAAGCGGCTTATTTTAAATTACAGCGGTAAGTCTGAAAAACAGCTAACATCCCTTGATGCAATGTTAGCTGTAGAAGGTCGTTTAATGCGCTATTTTTGGTGTTAAATAATGCTGTATCCTATGGCATTAAAAAAAATCAAGAATAGCGTTGATATTTATGGCTGTGTTTTAATATTGACACGATTGCTGTAAGCAGAATTCCCACTGGTATTCATGGCTTGAATGCGATAACTGTAATAGGTGTTGGAATTAAGGCCAGTGTCCGTATATCGGATAATATTGGCGTTGACGCTATTAATTTTTTTAAAAGCGGTGCAGTTCAATCCCTTGCAGCGTTCAATGAAGGTACTTAATTCATTGTTTGCATTATCTGTCCAATTTAAAACAACCTTGCTTCTTGATAGTGCAACGTTGGTTAAATTACTAGGCGCTGCTGGCAGTGCAACGGTCGTCAGCACAATGGTTGTTGCCGTCGCAACAGAAGAATACGCTGAATAGCCTGCCGCATTATTAGCCCGTATCCGATAGGTATACACCGTTGAAGGGCTTGACGTGGTATCAGTATAGCTAGTTATATTCGCCGCCAGAGAGGCAATTTGGGTAAAGTTAGAGCAACCAGCATTTTGACAGCGTTCAAGGTATTGTGCTGTTTCGTCGGTGGCGTTGTCCGTCCAGGTAAGTGCGACTTGTGTGCTTGATGTCGCGACGGCGGTTAGGTTGCTGGGGGTTGCTGGTACATTGCCAGCTGTTATTGCTGGGGTTAGCAGGACATAATGCGTTGCGGCATTGACGTCTGTTGCGGTGGCTAAAATCTGCCCTGCATCGTTAATGTCGGTCGCACTAGCAATATTCCAGCCTGCTGGAATACCCGTTACCAAGGTATTCAAATTAGTGAGTCCGTCATTAGCATTGCCGAGCACGGCATATGTTGCTTCAGTACCGACCACTTGTCCGCTGGCATTGATGTCTTGCAATGAACTGGACAGGTTGGGATGTCCAAGGTCGATATACGTATCGTTGACAGTATTCCAAACTACGGCGTGTAGGTTAGGTGCGCCGCCGGGGAATAGTCGGGAGGCCGCGCCGAAAGAAAAGGGATATTCTCCTACGGCCAGGCCGCTGTCATTTATCTTGTATGCGGTACTGCCGCCAGATCCAGGAGGAACTATAGGCATGCTGGCTGCTTGTAAGTCTTTTAAACCAGTGGCTGTGCTGACAAAGGCATGCCAATTATCCGTGAGTAAACAATTGCCGTTGGGTGAACTCTTACCTACGACTTGTCCGCTGGCATTAATAGCATATGCATAGCTCCAGCCTGATACCGAAAGTGCGTGTAATCCACCGCTACTGGCGCTACCGACAAAAGCGCGTCCATCACACAACAGTTGTGCGGAGCTGTTTCCGGTGACGTGTCCTGCATTGTTAATGGCGGTAGCCTTCGATGTAGAATAGGTTTTAGCGCCCGTGAAGCTACCAAGATCAATGATGTTACCATCAATGTTACGTATAAAGACATTGGGACTTGCTAATGTCGCGCCAGCGGGTACCACTTGTCCGACGACTTGGTTACTGGCATTAATATCAGCTGCCGCGCGAAATGTTCCTCCAGCGACTAAGGACTGAATATTATTTAGGCTGCCGTCAGCGGGATTGTAAATGAGAGCAACGCCTGAGGTGCTTTCAGCGCCGACAATGAGTCCATTGTTGTTAATGGCAGACGGTATGATGCCGTTGCCTGATGGCAGAGAATTAAGGTCGGTCAGTGTGTAAGTCGTTGCTGCATTGGCTTGGCTGGCACAGTTTAGTAACGTCAAGCTAAGTACGACCATGTGTAATGTGGGATTAAATGGCAGGGCGTTAAAGGTTTCTTGATGCGTTGAATCGTTGTTTTTCATTGTGTCGGCCTCAAATAAAGAGTGTGTAATGCAGGGGCTTCCCTAGTCTATCGCTAGAACCTTAATTGAACCTTAAATTGCGGAGAATTTATTGATAATCGGAGAGGGTTTTTGGCGGCACAGCGGCTCTTAGGGCATTTAATACCGCTAAAATATCAATAATTTCCTGGGCAATCGCACCGGAAACCGGACTCAAAAAACCCAAGCCAGCGAACGCCATACCGATAACGCTCAAGGTCATTCCACCTATCGCGCTTTGTAAGGCGATTTTACGCATACGCGCCCCAATATGAAGAAGCTCATCCACTTTTAACAGCGA
This sequence comes from Methylococcales bacterium, assembly GCA_026398935.1. GTDB lineage: Bacteria > Pseudomonadota > Gammaproteobacteria > Methylococcales > Methylomonadaceae > SXIZ01. Next base: position 8,308 of record JAPLRW010000153.1, on the reverse strand, counting down.
ACTGTCCATGATAACGGCGTCCGCAGACTCACCGGTAATATCGCTATTTTGTCCAAAGGCAATGCCAATAGTTGCAGCGGTCAGGGCGGGTGCATCATTAATGCCGTCGCCTAAAAACACCGTTTTGGCGGCTTTCGTCTCATCGCGCACCAACTGTAATTTTTGTTCGGGGCTTTGACTAAAGTAAACGTGCTTAATACCCACTTGCTCGGCAAGGTAGCGCACTTCTGATTCTCTATCTCCAGAGACCAGCATGACTTTGTCAAACAGATGGTTAGGTTGTAAATGATTGATAAAAGAAGAGCTGTCGCTACGCACTTCATCCCTGAACTGTAAGGTGGCGGCATAGTGCTGGTCGATTAAAACGATGCATTCCAGTCCACCGCTAAGCGGTAGAAATTCATCTTCCGCGACCAGCTGCTCTTCAAGGCATTTTTTGCGACTGGTAATGTACAGTAATTGCCCCGCCACTTCGCCTTTAAGTCCGCCGCCGGGTAATTCTTGAATGTTGCTGGCGGGTTGTAATACACAGCCAGATTTTTCCGCGGCGCTGGTAATCGCGGTGGCAAGCGGGTGTTTTGAATAGCGCTCCAAGCTGGCAATAAGTGTTAATACCGTTTGTGCGTCATGCTGAATACTGGGAATTAAGGCGGTTAATGACGGGCGTCCATAGGTGAGCGTTCCGGTTTTATCAAAAATAGCGGTACGGCATGTACCGATTGTTTCGAGAATAGCAGGATTTTTTATGATGATTTCACGCCGAGCCGCCAGTGAAATGGAGCTGATAATGGTGACTGGAATGGCAATTAATAGCGGGCAGGGGGTGGCGATGACTAACACCGCCAAAAAACGCAGCACATCGCCGCTCATTAACCATGCCAATACCGCGATACTGACCGCAAGCGGGGTATATAAAGCGCCCAATTGATCGCCTAGTCTTCTGATGTTTGGTCGATATTGCTCGGAAGAGCGCATTACTTCCATGATTTTGGCGTAACGGGAATCTATCGCCAATTTATCGGCGCGAAAGGTGAGGGCGGTTGTGCCATTAATCGCACCGGACAGTAAGGGCGAACCGACGATTTTAGACATCAAATACGGCTCGCCGGTCAGATAAGATTCATCCATGGTGCCAGAACCCTCCAGTACCGTGCCATCGACCGGGCATATTTCGTGGGGTAACAGCAATAATGTATCGCCAATCATAACCTGCTCAGTACCAATGTCACTTAGCTCGGCACCGTTTTTACGATGGGCAATGGATGGCATTCGCCTGGACAATGCTTCGAGTACAGATGAGGCTTTGCTTACCGCATAGGCTTCCAGCACCGCACCGCCAGATAACATTAGCACCACGAGGCTACCTGCGAGGTATTCATGCAGCAAAATTGCCGTGACAATTGATACGCCCGCCAGTAGATCCGCCCCAAAATCGCCGTGAACTACTTTGACGCTCAGTTGATAAACTAATGGCAGTCCGCCTAACAGCAATACCGCCAGCAGTGGCAGGTCTAACGTATTGAACGGTATGCTGAACTGATCGGCATAGACTTGGCTAACAACAGAATTTAATGCTATTTGTAATGATAGCGTATAGCTCGCCTGCCCGTTGGGAATAGCGTAACGCAGCAGTAAGTACAGCGCAATCCCTGCAATACTGATCAGCGCAATACGCTGTTCAGCTTTTAGCCCGCCAATTTTGGATGGCATAGCCTTAGGGGATTAGTCGGCGTTAGGTGGTGCTTTTTTAAAGCCATGCAGCATCGCTTTAGCCAGATTTTCGCGGTGAATAATACTTTCAACGACGACACCCACCACATGCACAATGACTAACAACAGCGTGAAATTGGCGAAAAATTCATGACTCTCTTCCCAAAACTCTTCATACGTTGCGCCAATAGCTGCCAGTGGACCGGCCGCCTGATCTGCGCCATAAACCGCAAAGCCCGTTAGCGAGGTCATTAATAAACTGAACAGCAGTAATACAATCATAGCTGCGCCAGCAGGATTGTGACCGATATAGCGTTTGGCCGAGTGCTTGGCTAAATCCTTGAGGTATTGTATCGATTGTGTGGGCGCACAGAGAAAGCTAGAGAAGCGCGCATAGCCATTGCCGGTAAATCCCCAAATAACGCGGAATAGCAGTAAGCCAAAGACCAGATAACCGGCTAAAACATGCACATTCAGCAGCTCGTCTTCGGTGATATACGCGGTAAAAAAACCTGCAACCAGTAACCAATGAAACAGCCTCAGTGGTAAGTCCCAGACTTTAATTGTATCGGGTGTGTTCATAGTATCGTCTCCTGTGGTGTTATACGATAGCTACTCTAGCATACCAAGCTTAAATGAATGTTAAAGGGTTGGGTTATTTTCTGTAGTATCGGGTGCTTATGACTATAGCGGGCAGTATTTATGGGCTTTTTAGTGACTTTTTAGGTAGTGGATAAGCCATATTTTTTCAGTTTATACCACAATGAGCGCTCACTGATTTGCAAGAGCTGCGCTGCTTTCACTTTGTTATCGCCTACCTGATTAAGCGCGCGTTCAATGAGCTGCTTTTCAAGTAGCTCAACCTGTTCCATCATACTGGGCATTTCCGCTAGCGACAGGCCCGTATCTGTTTGCAGGACGTCAGTGGGCATTTTTCCCGGGTATGGATTTTCCGTCAGGTCGTGTGGTAGATGTTCCAGCGTTACGGTTTTACCACCACTGAGCACAATGGCGCGTTCCATCATGTTTTCCAGTTCACGGACATTGCCCGGCCAATGATAGGTCATTAACAGCTCTTCTGCATCAGGGTTAATGCCGTTAAACGCATAGCCAAAATCGGCGGCATGTTTAGTGAGAAAGTGGCTGGCGAGGATTAGCATATCCTGCTGCCGGTCACGTAAAGGCGGCAGGACGATATTAAAGACATTCAGTCGATAATATAAATCTTCGCGTAATTTCTGATCCTGAATTGCTTGGCGTGGGTCGCGATTAGAAGCCGCTATAACGCGAATATCGACAGGAATACTGCGGTTACTGCCTAAGCGTTCCAGACTGCGCTCCTGTAAAACACGCAACAATTTAGACTGTAGATGAATATCCATCTCGGTGATTTCATCCAGAAACAGCGTGCCGCCTTCTGCCAGTTCAAACTTACCAATATGATCCCGATGCGCGCCAGTAAACGCGCCTTTACTGTAGCCAAATAATTCACTTTCTAAAATATCGGCGGGGATAGCGGCACAATTTATGGCGACAAATAGCGCATCTTGACGTGGGGAGGCACGGTGTATGGCGCGGGCAACCAGCTCTTTGCCCGTGCCCGTTTCGCCTTGAATTAACACACTGGTTCGCGTCGGTGCCACTTGCTGAATGAGGGTATAGATTTGTTGCATTTCGGGACTGCTGCCGACAAATTCTCCCCAGCCTGCTTCAATGCTTTGCCGTAAAAATTGATTTTCGCGCTGTACTTTGCTGAGTTTTAAGGCGCGTTTGACGGCTGCTTCAACGGCATCTAATTCAAAGGGACGAATAATATAATCGGATGCGCCATATTTCATGGCTTCTACTGCGCTTTCGACCGTGCCATAAGCCGTTACCACGATAACGGGCACGTCATTGTGGTGTTCACGCAGTTGGCGTAACAATCCGAGTCCATCCAGATTGGGCATTCTTAAATCGGTAATCACCAGATCGGCGCTGTGCGTTTTTAGATAGGTTAATGCAGCTTGGCCATCTTCTGCCTGTTGTACTTCGTGCCCCATTTGCGTCAACATGATTTCTAACAAGCGGCGCATTTTTGGTTCATCATCAACCACTAGGATGCTTTGATTGGACATGGTTTATCGTTAATGTGTAGGTAAGGGTAAAGGAGTGGGCTGAAATACCGTATTTCAGTGCATAATTTGGCGCGGCAAGTGTACATTAAAACAAGCCCCGCCTTCTGGGTTATCGGTGACAAAAATTTTACCCTGATGCGCCAAAACAATCTGTTGCACAACGGTTAAACCCAATCCAATACCGCCCTGACGTCGGGTAAAAAAAGGATCGAATACCGAGGTTTTTAACGCATCATCAATACCCAGGCCGGTATCTTGAATACGAATGTAAAGTTGTTTAGCATCTGTTTGGGTGCTGATGATCACTTGTCCTTGGCTAGGCGTGTGCTGGATGGCGTTGATGATAAGGTTTAGAAAAACCTGAATCAATTGGTCGCGATCACAATGGCAGCGGCATGCTTCGGGGCTGAGTGATACGCTTAAACCAACCTCTTTAAGCTCTGCTGTGGCATTGGCTAACAGACGGGTATGTTCAATAATCGCGTTGACATCATGCTCGGCAAAATCGGGTAATTTGGGGCGTGCGCATTCCAGCAAGGTAGTGACCAGCTCATTCAGTCGCATAGATTCACTGAGAATAAAGCCAATCATTTCCTGTCCAATGTCACTCAATTGCGGTTCTCTCTGTAACATTTGTGCGGAAGAGCGCAAAATGCCCAGCGGTGTACGCACTTCATGCGCCATACTGGCAGCCATTTCACCAATAACGGCCAGCTTCGCTACACGCACCACATCTTGGCGTGATTGCTCCAGATTATCAATCATCTGTCCGAATTGTCGGTTAAGTTCGGCAATTTCACCACTGGCCTTTAAAATAGGCGGCGTTTGTTGCTTGCCTTGCATAAAATCCCGGGTAAATTCGGTTAGCTTGATAATGGGATTGGCAATTTTGGCTGAAATCCACAGTGAAATTAAGACCGCTAAGCCTAACGCTAATCCCAAGAATAGTAGCAGAGTTTGCCGTAATTGCCAGATGGAGGCAAAGGCATGTTCATTGGGCTGAACAATTAAAACCCGCCAACCAAAGCCTTTAAAATTACGGTAGCCGGTAGATTGGGCATAGCCGATGAGTACGTCGCTATTATTCAATACTTCCACTTGGGTACTGAATGCGCCACTGGCCGCTTTAATCGGCCAAGCGGACGGTAAGGCCGTAAACGGTGTTACCTTATCTTGCAGTCCATAAGACTGTGCAATGATGCGTTGCTGATCATCAACCAATACGGCATAGCTGGGTATATTGGCAGAACCTAAGGGCAACGGTGCGGTTAATAATCTATTGATCTCATCCCAATCGAAACTGGCGTACAGCGTCCCCAAGGTTCCGGCTTGAAAACTATCCGGAATGGTAATGGAAAAAGTTAAACGTTTGTTGGGAATATCCAACGGATCGAGGGATAAGGTTTGATTATTGAGCGTTGTTTGCAGCCAGAGGGGCAGGCTTTGCAGTGTCTCACCCAGACGTTGTTGATTAGAACTGGCGATAATGGCCTGTTTTTGATCGGTCACTAATAACTGTTGATACACCCCGTCGTAGCCTGTGTGCAGTTCATCCAAAAACTGCGATAAACGCTTATCCACATCGCGGGTTCTGATTTCCTGCATGATATCCAAGCGGCTCCAGGTCGTGATATTCTGCATCCGTTCAAACAACGTTGTATCAATATGCTGCATCACCGCCGAGGCTTGTGATTGTAATTTATGCTCAATTTCGGCGTGTAGGGTTTCGCGCAAATGGGTAAAAATCATTAAAGTGATTAATAATACCGATGTTAAACTAATTAACAGATACGAAATCAGCAAGGTATAGCGAATGGTCATGTGTTCTCTTTTTTTAAGTCGTCAAGCCGATGCGTAAACCCATTGGTACGTTCATTATCATAGTGCTTTATGCGTTGCTTTGCCAATCGGCAGCAGCGGAGCACGATACTGAGCAGGCAGATAGTTGGTACACCTACCATTGGGGGCGAGGCTTAACCATTCCTGCGGCGAATTTGAATGTTGGCGGCTATTTTAAGAGCGCCTATGCGCAGCAAGAACAACAGCCAGGGGTACTTTCTCTGGAAGATTTTAGCCTGTTCATCACTTGGACGCCGCACGCACGCTTGCGTTTTTTTGCCGAAATAGAACAGCACGATTGGCTTAATAACACCGATGGAGTTGCACCGTTTACCAAGAAGTTAAGTGTTGAGCGCTTGTTTGTTGATTTTTCGTTGACCGAATCTGCCAGTATACGCTTTGGTAAGTTTCTCACCCCTTTTGGGCGCTGGAACGTTATTCATTCTGCACCGTTGGTGTGGACGACTAATCGTCCGGTGATTACCGATGATAAATCTTTCGCGCCGCGCGCTAATGGCCTAATGCTGAATTATACTTGGATTGTGAATGAGCATAATCTGGATGTTGCTTTTTACTTGGATGATTCCACTGATCTTGAGCCGCGCTCCTTCAATAACGTTATTTTTGATAAAGCGGCAGGGGTGCGGGTTAATTATGAATTGACCGAAGAGTTACAGATTGGAGGCTCTTATCTCGCCTATCAACGGCTTTTTGATCTCGGATTGCCGACCCATCATTTGGTGGGGGTGGATTTTATGTGGCAGCATCAAGGCTATGAGTTATTGATGGAATCACTGTACCATGTCCGTGATGATCCTCTTGCCCGGCTGGAAGAAAAAGGACTTTTTTTACAAGGAGTTGTACCCTTGGCAGAGAAAGTATCTGCGGTAACGCGCTATGAATACTTTAACACCAACGCCGGGGTGTTTAATGAACAGGTTGTTAGCCATATTGGTGTAGCCGGATTAGCGTGGCGACCGTATTTACCCTTAGTGATTAAAAGCGAGTATCGCTTTGGTGATAACAATAAAAGCATTGCCCCCAGTGGTTTATTTGTTTCTGTGGCGATGTTTTTTTAATGATGGTACACATACTTGCGCGTTTTTTGCTTGTTTTAGGCAGCGTCACGCATTGCCCATTGCTGCACGCGGACGATATTTTGGTGGTGATGGGGCAAGCCTTTGCGTCCGAAAAAATCAGCCCGAAACAGTTGGCGAATATCTATCGTCGAAAAACGGTTATTAATGAAGCCGGTGAACGCTGGAATCCCATTAACTTAAGTGCCAACGATCCACTGCGCCTGGCTTTCTCTCAAAAAATTTTCCAACAATCTCCTGATGCGATGGAAGCCTATTGGAATGCGCAATATTTTCAAGGCATTATGCCGCCGTATGCAGTTAATTCTGTCGAAGCCATGTTGCGTTTATTAGCCACTACGCCCGGCGCGATTGGGTATTTGTTGCCATGTCACGTTGATAAACGCGTTAAGGTCGTATTTAAGCTAACGGTGAGTGAATCGTTGGCTGGCGAGTGTAATCGGTAAGGCGCGAGGGCAAAAAAGCGCTGCCGGCTTTATTTTTACTGGGGTTATTTTAAAACCTAGGACGATTGTTTTTTATGCGTAAGTAACTGTGTATAATCATGAAAGAATTTCTAATTTGGGGAAGATTTAAGTGTTGAAAACGTATAACGTCTCCCTGTCACGCCACCTCCCTACACAGTCCTATGACCTCTAAAAATACCGCTATTGCGTTTCCCATTGTAGGCATTGGTGCTTCGGCGGGAGGCTTAGAGGCTTTTGAAGATTTTTTTCATCACATGCCCGTTGATAGCGGCATGGCTTTTGTGCTGGTACCGCATCTTGACCCTAGCCATGCCAGCTTGCTAACCGAGATTTTACAGCGCGTTACTACGTTGCGGGTGACTGAGGCGCTGGATCAGCTGCCAGTTGAACCCAATTGCGTGTATATCATCCCGCCTAACCGGGATATGGCTATTTTTCATGGCAGCTTGCAACTAACCACGCCAGACCAGCCGCGCGGGCAGCGTATGCCGATAGATGCTTTTTTGCGCTCACTGGCGGAAGATGCGCAAGAAGATGCCATTGGTATTGTACTCTCTGGTACTGGCTCTGATGGCACACTGGGCTTACGGGCTATTCTCGGTGCGGGTGGTGTGACGCTGGTACAAGAACCCAGCACGGCTAAATATGACGGTATGCCGACCAGTGCTATTCAGGCAGGTTATGCCTCACACGTTGCGTCTGTTGACAAAATGCCGGAAATACTGGCATCCAGTACGCGTCATGTTGCCAGTTACCTTAAAATAGTACCTATTGCACCGAAAGCGGTCAGTGCGATGAGTCGCATTCTAATGCTGCTGCGTACCGTCACCGGTAATGATTTCTCGCTGTACAAAAAAACCACCATTACGCGGCGTATTGAACGCCGTATGGTGCAACATGCTATCGAAGATATCGACATCTATGCCCGGTATTTGAAAGAAAATCCCGATGAAGTGCGTATCCTATTTAAAGATTTACTCATTAACGTCACCAATTTTTTTCGCGATCCAGAAGCGTTTATAGCGCTGCAAACGGATGTTTTGCCGAGTTTGTGTCTTGAACAGTCAGATGAGACAGT
>JAPLRW010000244.1 GCA_026398935.1 Methylococcales bacterium | reverse complement strand
GGAGTATTTCCATGAATGTCTTACCATTATTCCCTAAACATCCCTTGTTTTTGGCACAGACAACAGCCGCGCTCACGGGCGCGTATTTAACCAATTATTACGAGGCGGTCAGTCACCTTTACTGGCTACTTATGTTGTTATTAATGGCGGTACTCACTATTGCACCCTATTACGCGGTTTTATCAGCGGCTAAAAAAACGTTTTATATGACAGTACAATACTGGGCTGGTAGCGTGTGCGCGGCAGGTATTGTTTATGCGCTACACCATGCGGGGCGTATTGATATTCACGAGACTGGCTTGATTATCTTACTGATTCTGGCCTTAAGCACTTATTTTGAAGGCGTGGTTAATGCTTCAAAACGCAAAGTATTTGTTGGCTTCTATTTAGGCTTAATTGTGTTATCTACCGCTTTTCCTGATACCTATTTATGGCAACTGTTTTTATTAGCGGTTCTTGCAATGGCTTACAGTCACTACAGACAGGGTATAAAGCCATTAAATTCACGATTACCGCTTAGTTCGGCTGAATTAAACCGCTCGTAGAATACGTTATAGTGTTTACATTCCTAAAAATACGGCTAAAATCCACGGCTAGCAACATAGCACGACACAAGAATGTCGGCGTTAGATGAAGGGGCTAAACCGTTAATTCATTTTTACGCATTTTTGGAGAACAATATAAAAAAACCACTTTTTAACTGAAGCTGATGCTATCGCGACTGCATTAAAAACATATTCCGGAAAAGTTCAAGAAGTTGAATATGAAATCGAAGCCGATGGTGATGCCGGTTATGAAATTGACATCGTTAGCGATACTGGCGTAGAAACCAAGGTGGAAGTCGATGAGAAAAGATAAGCTCTGCTAAAACCGTTTAGCTAAATCCTGTTTCATGATGAATAACTGGCGTAAGTGCCTATTTAATTTAACAATACATGAAAAAATTATTGAATAAAAATTTTATGACCAACTTTATAGCCGTGCTTCTGATCGGTGTTGGTTATATCAGTCCGGTGCAGCCGGAATTAATTAAAAATATTGGTTTTTTTGCGCTGTCCGGTGCGATTACCAATTGGTTGGCGATTTACATGTTGTTTGAAAAAGTGCCTTTTTTATATGGGTCGGGCGTCATTCCTAATCGTTTTGAAGAGTTTAAAGCCTCTATTAAAAACTTGATGATGACGCAGTTTTTTACACCTACAAATATCGAACAATTCATTGAAGTAGAAGAACGGCAGGGCGGTAAGGTATTAAATCTTGAGCCATTGTTGAGTGCTGTTGATTATGATCAAGTTTACGCAGGACTGGTTTCTGCCATTATGGAATCCTCTTTTGGCGGCATGTTACAGATGATGGGTGGCGAACAAGCGTTAGAGCCGATTAAAGAACCTTTTACTGCCAAAATGCAGGCAACATTGGCTGAGATGGTCGCCTCTGATCGATTTAAAGCCGCGCTACATCAGGGATTGGATGCACATAAAATCAGCGAAGACATTGTGACTAAAATTGAAACCGTTATTGATAAGCGCTTAAATGAATTAACGCCGCAATTAGTGAAAGAAATGGTCGAGGCGATTATTCACCAGCATCTTGGGTGGTTAGTGGTATGGGGTGGCGTCTTTGGTGGCATATTGGGCGCTTTGTTTTTGTTTGTCTGATGAAAAATACCGTGTTGCATTATGAAGAGTTAGGCGATCCCACGCTACCGCCGTTAATTATTGTGCATGGTTTTTTTGCTTCAGCACGCAATTGGCGGCATATTGCTACGCAGTTGGCGCAGCAATATCGTGTATTTACGCTGGATATGCGTAATCATGGTGCGTCACCAGCAGCAGAGCCGATGGATTATCCGGCAATGGCCGAGGATTTGCGGGATTTTATCGTTGATCAGGACTTAGGTTCGGTGTCGCTGCTGGGGCATAGTATGGGGGGGAAAGTTGCGCTGTGCTTTGCGTTGCACTACCCTGCATTGTTGCAAAAACTGGTTATTGTCGATATTGCGCCGATGACCTATACGCACAGTTTTGATGCGATGATCAATGCCCTAATGGCTTTGCCTCTCGCGGACTTAAGTAATCGCAAACAAGCTGACGACTGGCTCAGTCAGCACATTGTTGCGCCTGATTTTAGGCAGTTTTTATTGCAAAATTTAATCCTTAAAGACGGGCAATATGCTTGGCGCATTAATTTAGCGATTTTTAAGCGGGCTGCGTCAGCGATTATTGCCTTTCCGGCATTACCTGAACGCAGTCCTTATCAAGGTGTCTTATTGGTGCTGGCGGGTGAGCAATCAGACTTTGTACGCGCTGATGCTTTTAAGCCTTTATTTCCTCACGCTGTTTTTCAAACGATTCCGAACGCTGGGCATTGGCTACATGTCGATGCGCCTGATGCTTTTTTAAACGCGGTGCGTGCTTATATTTAAAAAGCACATTCACACGCATTTCATCATGTAACAAAAAGGCTTCATTTGTTTCTGGCGTGTGTTTGTGCGTGGTGCTTGTTATAATGGGCTTATTTTATTCATTCTGGGCGAGAGATTGGCATGATTCAAGGTAGTATTGTTGCTTTAGTGACACCGATGCATAACGATGGTGCGGTTGATTATGAAAACCTGCGCCGGTTGGTAGAGTTCCATATTGAACAGGGGACGGATGCGCTGGTTGCAGTCGGTACTACTGGCGAGTCTGCAACGCTCAGCGAAACTGAGCATTGTGCGGTTATTCAAGCCGTGGTTAAGGTTGTCGATGGTAGAATTCCCGTTATTGCTGGCACAGGTGCCAATTCGACGACTGAAGCCATTACATTAACCCAGCTCGCGAAAGACGCGGGGGCGGATGCCTGTTTATTGGTAACGCCTTATTTTAATAAGCCGACGCAAGAAGGTTTGTATTGGCATTATCGTACCATTGCCGAAACGGTTGCTATTCCGCAAATTTTATACAATGTGCCAGGAAGAACTGCATGTGATCTTTTGCCGGAAACGATTGGTCGTTTGGCCAGTATTGATAATATCGTTGGTGTAAAAGAGGCGACTGGCGATTTATCACGCGTAAAGCAAATTCGTGATTTATGTGGTGATGCGTTTGCGTTGTACACGGGTGACGATGCCAGCAGTTGTGAATTTTGTCTGATGGGCGGTAATGGTTCTATTACGGTGACGGGTAATGTTGCGCCAAAATTGGTTCATGAGATGATCTGTGCGGCGATGGCGGGGGATCGTGTGACCGCCGAAGCCATTGATGCAAAATTAACCGCATTACATCAACACTTATTTATACAATCCAATCCGATACCGGTTAAATGGGCGGTCGCTGAAATGGGTTTGATGGAGCGAGGCATTCGTTTATGTTTTCCTGTGGTACGTGCTGCAATGCAAGAGGCTGGCGTCATTTAATGAACAATACTATCCGATCATCAAGTTTACTCTTTGCGCTGTTTTTATTGGCTGGGTGTAGCACCATTAAGAGCGTATTCCCTGATAAAGAAAAAGATTATCGTTTTACGCGTGAACTGCCGGATTTGATTGTGCCAAATACTTTGGATAATAAGTCAGAGGCGGTTAAGCCAATGATGGCACCGAACGTATCAGCAGCATTACCGCCAGTCGCCAAGGTGACCAAGCAGGTGACTAAAAAAACACGCCAGCCTGTCACAGAGGCTAATACGACGCTTGAAACAGTGCCGTTAAATGAAGCCCCCATTGAGGCTTCAGAGGTTACTAAAGAATCCGTGGCAACACCCCCTGTGGCTAAAGCCATTAAAAAAGAGCCGTCACCCGTTACAAGCAGCGAAACGCCCGCCGCGAGCGATACGCCTATTGATGTGTCAACTTACGCGGAAGGTGTGGCGGAAGCTGATGCGCCGATTGTAACGCAAGTGACCGTGCGTAAAATCCCTAAGCATGCTGATATGCTGCATATCAATCAAAATCTGCAACGCACTGCGCGCATTGTTGGCAAAGCGTTGACGCAGCAATCGATAGAGATTACTGAGCGCAATACGGCGAAGCATTATTTTGTGGTGCAATATGATCCCAGCGTGAAACCCATGCAGGACGAATCTATTTGGGATGAGTTGGATTTTATATTTGGTGAGGAAAATAATAAAGAGCAGCCTTACCGTGTCACCTTGACTGAAACAGACCAACAGACGGATATTGGCGTTTTGGATAAGAATGGTAAAGAATGTAGCGATGGTGCTTGCTCGCAACTGTTACGGGTACTAAAGACAGCAATAGCGAAGTCTTTAGAAGAGTAGTCAGTTTTTAGGACGAAGCTTGGGCACTCATTGCTCTTTAAATTAAATTACACTTGATTGTACACATGTTAAAAATTATTGGAACGGCTGCATTATCTGACTTTAGACTGACGCAATTATTACTGCAATTACAAGCTGCTGTTGCCGATATAACGGCAGTATCGGCGCAATTTGTGCATTTTGTGCATGTTGAGCAGGACTTAACCGAACAAGAGCAAAAAGTGTTAAACCGATTACTCAGCTATGGGTATACGACGCCAGTAGCGGCGTTAACGGGTGAACAATTATGGGTCGTGCCGCGTTCCGGTACTATTTCGCCGTGGTCAAGTAAAGCGACTGAAATCGCACAACGCTGTGGCTTGAAAACGTTGCTTAGGCTGGAACGGGGTATTTGTTATACACTCGAAACAACAGTAGCTTTATCGGCAGAGCAACAACAGCAGATGTCAGCGTTGCTGCATGATCGCATGACGCAACAAGTGCTTAATGCTATTGATGGCCTAGATTTATTTCAGCAACATGAACCTTTGCCACTGCAAACGGTGGCGGTCATGGAAGAGGGACTTGCGGCATTAGAGCGAGCCAATAGCAGTCTTGGTTTAGCGTTGTCTGTCGATGAACTGGATTACTTAAACAGCAGTTTTCAAGCATTAGGCCGTAATCCCACCGATGTAGAATTAATGATGTTCGCGCAGGCGAATTCCGAACATTGTCGCCATAAGATTTTTAACGCAGCGTGGACAATTGACGGCGTCGAGCAAGCACAATCCTTGTTCGATATGATTCGCTATACCACGCAACAAAGTCCACAGGGTATTTTATCGGCCTATCACGATAATGCGGCGGTGATGACTGGCTCAAAAGCGCGGGTGTTTATTCGCAGTCCACTGAATGGCGAATATGCTTATGAGGAAGAGAGTGCGCATATTTTGATGAAGGTTGAGACGCATAATCACCCTACGGCTATTTCACCCTTTCCCGGTGCGGCAACCGGTTCCGGTGGGGAAATTCGTGATGAAGGCGCAACCGGGCGCGGCTCTGCCACTAAAGCGGGTTTAACGGGTTTCTCTGTATCACATCTAAAAATACCTGGGTTTGTACAGCCGTGGGAGCAGGATAACGGTAAACCCGCACGTATAGCGTCCGCGTTAGATATTATGTTACAAGGCCCATTGGGCGGTGCGGCGTTTAATAATGAATTTGGCCGTCCAAACTTGGCGGGGTATTTTCGTACCTTTGAACAACCCGTCGTGGGTAATGACGCATCTGCACTGCGTGGCTACCATAAGCCCATTATGATTGCGGGTGGTATGGGCAATATTCGCCCAATGCTGGTCACGAAGCACGTTATTCCAGAAGGCGCATACATTGTTGTGCTTGGCGGCCCTGCTATGCTGATTGGGTTGGGGGGCAGTGCTGCGTCTTCGCAGACGTCAGGTGCGGGCAGTGAAGACTTGGATTTTGCCTCTGTACAGCGGGATAATCCTGAAATGCAACGGCGTTGTCAGGAAGTGATTAATCATTGTAATGCGCTGGGTGAAGATACGCCGATTATTTCGATTCATGATGTCGGAGCAGGCGGCTTATCTAATGCTGTACCAGAGATTATTCATGATTGTAAGCGCGGCGGGCAGTTTCAATTGCGCTATATTCACACGACCGATCCCGGCATGTCACCTATGCAAATTTGGTGTAACGAAGCGCAGGAACGGTATGTATTAGCCATTAGACCTGAGGCGCTAAACCAGTTTGAAGCGTTTTGTGAACGCGAGCATTGTTTAGTTGCGGTTATTGGTGAGGTGACGGAGGCGGAGCATTTACAACTGAATGATAATTTATTGGGTACAGCCGCGATTGATATTCCGATGTCGGTCTTGTTTGGTAAAGCGCCCAAAATGTTACGCAATGTGACGCATGCAGCACCAAGCACCTATGCGCTGGATTTAGGGGGCGTTACTTTAGCCAATGCGGTTAAGCGCGTGTTGTCATTCCCTGCGGTAGGTGACAAAAGCTTTTTAATTCATATTGGTGATCGCTCTGTTACTGGTTTGGTCGTCAGAGATCAAATGGTTGGCCCGTGGCAAGTGCCCGTCGCAGATGTTGCCGTGACGGCATCCGGTTTTTATGCGCTCACTGGCGAAGCCATGGCGATGGGGGAAAGAACGCCTTTGGCTTTGATTAATCCTGCCGCGTCTGGACGTATGGCGATAGGGGAGGCGCTGACTAACTTGGCGGCTGCTGGTATTGAATGCTTGCATGATGTCAAGCTGTCCGCCAACTGGATGGCAGCAGCAGGCAGCGAGGGTGAAGATGCGGCATTGTTTGATACCGTTAAAGCGGTAGGATTGGAATTGTGTCCTGCGTTAGGGATCGCCATTCCGGTGGGTAAAGATTCGCTGTCCATGAAAACTGTGTGGCAGGAGGGTGAACAAGAAAAGTCAATGACCGCACCGTTATCATTGATTGTTACCGCTTACGCGCCTGTGGATGACGTGAGCAAAGTTTTAACGCCGCAACTAAAAGCGGTTGATGCATCGGTATTGATTCTGATTGATTTAGGTGCCGGAAAAAATCGCTTAGGTGGTTCGGTTTTGGCGCAAGTTTATCAACAATTAGGCAACGAAAGCCCTGATTTAGATAACGTTGAGTTATTTAAAGGTTTCTTCGATGCACTGCAAACCCTGAACAGCCATGACTTGTTATTGGCCTATCATGATCGTGCTGACGGCGGCCTATTGGCAACGGTTGCAGAAATGCTGTTTGCCAGTCGTATCGGTGTTACCCTCACGCTGGATGATTTAGGCGGTGATGTTTTCGCGGCGCTTTTCAATGAAGAATTGGGCGCAGTTATCCAAGTGCTCACTGCTGACCTTGAGCAAGTGCGTGTGATACTGGCTGATTTTGGCTTGGCGGATGTTTCGCACAAAATAGGCGACTTGGTTAAAGAGCAAACCTTAACCCTCGTGCAAGATGAGCAAGTGCTTTACAGCGCCAGTCGGGCGGAGTTGCAGCAGTGTTGGTCAGAAGTCAGTTATAGAATGCAAGCGTTGCGCGATAATCCTGATTGTGCGCAGCAACAGTTTGAACGTATCGCCGATGACCGCGATCCGGGCTTGTTTGCACAACTCAGCTTTGACATTAACGATAACATTGTTAGCCACTTACACGGCCATCGCCCGCAAATCGCTATCTTAAGAGAGCAGGGTGTTAATGGTCATGTTGAAATGGCGGCAGCGTTTGATCGTGCCGGTTTTAGCAGTGTGGATGTACACATGAGTGACATCATCAGCGGTCGCGTTTCCCTGCGCGAGTTTAAAGGCTTAGCGGCCTGCGGTGGTTTTTCTTACGGTGACGTATTAGGTGCGGGCGGTGGTTGGGCAAAATCTATCCTGTTCAATCAACGTGCTCGTGAAGAGTTTGCTGCTTTTTTTCAACGTGAAGATACCTTTGGTTTAGGCGTGTGTAACGGCTGTCAAATGCTGTCCGGTTTAAAAGAACTGATTCCTGGTAGTGAACATTGGCCAGAATTTAAACGTAATATTTCCGAACAATTTGAAGCGCGGGTGGCGTTGGTTAAAGTACAAGAATCCCCCTCGATTTTATTCGCCGGAATGGCGGGATCGATTATTCCCGTTGTGGTGGCGCATGGGGAAGGACGCGCTGAATTTATTGCGGCGGATGTGGAAGGTGCATGCAGTGCAGACGCCGCGTTACAATCTGGTATGGTCAGTGCAGTTTATGTCAATAACGACGGTGAGATGACCACTGATTTCCCGGCTAACCCTAATGGTTCACCACTGGGAATTACCAGCTTAACCACGCAAGATGGCCGCTTTACCATCATGATGCCACATCCTGAACGCTGCTTTAGAACCCTGCAAAACTCCTGGCATCCTGATGATTGGGCTGAATATGGCGCGTGGATGCGGATGTTCAGAAATGCGCGGGTTTGGGTGGGGTGATGGTTGGATTGTGAATTTAATATAGGGGTTGGTATTCAGCGACAATGAAATTAAAAAATTTAACCATCAAGAATTTTCGGTGCTTTGATTCTTTGTCTATTGATTTAGATGAACAGCTGACGGTGCTGGTGGCGAAGAATGGGCAAGGCAAGTCATCAGTGCTGGATGCTATTCGGATTGGTTTGTGGTCATTTGTAAGTGGTTTTGATTTGGCACGAAATTCAGTTAATGATCAATCTAATAACATCAGAGTTGATGATGCTCAATTAATAAAGCGTGATGGACAAATGATACGACAGCTTCCTTGTGAAGTAACATTGCAAGGAGATTACAACATTAATCTAATAGGCTATGAAAAATATTGTAAAACATGGGCATGGACACGCTTTCGTGAAAGTGAAGCAAAAGGTACAAAAACTAAAGACAATTATGCTTCTAAGCTGATAAAAATATTGGCAAATATTGCACAAGATCAAATTAGAAAACTCGATAGCCCAGTTATCGACTTGCCTTTGTTAGGGTATTACGGTACTGGGCGACTTTGGAGCCAAAAGCGTTTAACTGAAGATAAAAGATCAAAAGGAGGTAAGCATGATGCAGATTTTTTTATGCGTTTATTTGCTTATAGAGACTGCCTTGATCCCGCGTCTTCCTACAAACACTTTGCCGATTGGTTTACTTGGGTTTTTGAAAGTTATAGGGAGCAGCAAATTAAGCAGTTGGAAAAAGGTGTTAAATTTGATGACGAGTCCATTTGGAAAAACACTATTCAGGTGGTACAGCAAGCTATTGATAGTTTTTTACTTGGAACAACTGGTTGGCATTCATTGGAATACAGTGCAAGTAATGAGAACTCTCTTATTTTAAATCATGACGAGTATGGCGTTTTAAAAGTCGAACTATTAAGTGATGGTATTCGTAGTATTTTGGCGATGGTGGGGGATATTGCTTATCGCTGCATTAAATTGAATCCACATTTGGGGTTAAATGCTGCCAAAGAATCAAGCGGCGTGGTTTTGATTGATGAAATCGACATGCACCTGCATCCGGCGTGGCAACAAACGGTATTAAGTGACTTAATCAAAGCTTTTCCAAAAATTCAATTTATTATTACCACGCATAGCCCACAGGTTATTTCAACTGTACCTAGCCATCAGATTAGAATACTGGATGGTAATCAAGTTTATTCTGCTGAAGAGGGAACGCAAGGCGCGGAATCGTCGCGAATTTTAAAAGAAGTATTTGGTGTTGAGTCGCGCGCACAAAATTTGGAAATAGTTCAAAAATTAAGCCGCTACCTTGCATTAATTGATGCCGATGAATGGGACACAAAAGAAGCTTTAGCATTACGCCAAACGCTTAATGAATGGAGTCATGGGCATGAACCAGAGCTAATCAAGGCTGATATTGATATTCGCATGAAAGATTTTCAACGGCAATTATGAAAGCATGTTTAAAAGGAGCTGCACCTGATTTACTTGTGCAATATCAAGTTGAAAATCCTACTGCCACATGGGAACAATTTAAAAATGAATGTCAGGAAGGCTACCAAGCGTTACAAGACCAACTACAGTTAGAGCAAGGTAATCTTTGCTGTTATTGTGAAATTGACACTAAGCAAGGATTGGGCATTGGAATAGATGATTTTCGGGTAGAGCATTTTCATCCTAAATCAGCTATTGACGAATCTAATCATAACTGGGCGTTAGATTGGCAGAATATGTTGGGGTGCTGTCATGGTGGCTCTGAACGATATGTAACAGATAATAAAAATCGGTTTGTCGCAGAGCATGCAGAAAGGCATTCAGATGTTTTAAAAGCCAATTTTATTTGGGACGATGAAATTTTAAATCCACTTCAAATCCCCGTATTTCCTATATTATTTAAAGCGAATCGTAAGGATGGAAGTTTGTCTGTACGCGACAATAATTGTCGCGACGCGGGTATTAGTATAGAAAAGGTTAACAACTGCCTACACTTTGAGAAACTCAATTTAAATTCAGACCACTTAAGTTCTTTAAGGAAAGCCACTTTAGATGCGCTGAATAAGCAAATTACTATGGCTCTTTCTAGCGGTCTAACGATTGAGGATGCAATGGTAAATCTTGTTAAAGCACAATTACGTAAAGACAATAAAGGGCATTGGCCGTCTTTTTTTACGACAATTAGAAGTTATCTTGGAGAAATAGCGGAAGAGCATTTAAGATCCATAAACTATAATGGTTGAAAAGTGTGACTTATAAACAACTATAAACTAGATGAACGGACTTTTCGATATTAAAGTCTAAATATTTTTTGAACTGATTAGGATCGCTTTACTCTTTAGTTTTCTTGTTATTTATAGCCTTACTTCAATTTCAGTCCATCCCCCATGAGCATCATCAAAAAGCTGGTCACGCAAACGGCCATTTATGGCATCAGTAGTATTTTTGGCCGTTTCCTGAATTACCTGTTAGTCCCGCTGTATACCTATTATTTCACGGCCGCAGAATATGGGGTGGTGTCAGAGTTTTATGCGTATGCGGGCTTTTTCTCGGTGTTATTGCTGTGCGGCTTTGAGACGGGCTACTTTCGTTTTCGCGATAAAGAACACCCCACTAAGGATGTGGCGTATTCTACTGCGCTCATGTTTGTACTGCTCATTAATGTGGGTTTTTTTCTATTGATAGCAGCCATTAACACCCGACTTTCTGCGGCGTTGAATTACCCGAATCACCCTGAATATGTCTTGTGTTTTGCACTGATTTTATTGTTTGATGCGGTTTCGGCGATTCCTTTTGCGCGTCTGCGGGCTGAAAACAGGCCGTTTTATTTTGCTGGATTGCAGGTGATCGGGATCTTAATCACTATTGCGTTGAGTGTGTTTTTTATCGTGTATTGCCCAACAGCCATCCAGCAAAATCCACAGTCTTGGGTGACGTGGGTATTTAACCCCGCTATGGGTATAGGCTATATTTTTATTGCGAATTTAGCGGCCAGTTTGTTTAAATTTTTACTGCTGACGCCGCAGTTATTAGGGTTGCGCTGGGGATTTGATCGAATTTTATTCGGTAAAATGTTTCGCTATGCACTGCCTATGGTAGTGATTGGTTTTGCGGGGGTGATTAATGAAATGCTTGATCGTGCCTTGCTTAAATACTTGTTGCCGTTTGATACGCTGACTAATTTAAAAATGCTGGGCATTTACAGTGCCTGTTATAAGCTGTCTATTTTAATGTCCCTGTTTATTCAGGCGTTTCGCTTTGCGGCGGAGCCATTTTTCTTTAGTTATGCCGATAAATCGGATGCTAAAAAAGTGTATGCCGATGTATTGAATGCCTTTGTCATTTTTTGCGTATTTATTTTCTTGTTAGTGACCTTGTTTATTGATTTCTTTAAGTATTTTGTCGGTGACGAGTTTAGGGTGGGTCTTGAAGTTGTGCCTATTTTATTATTAGCGAATTTGTGCTTAGGTATCTACGTTAATCTGTCCATCTGGTATAAATTAACGGATAGAACCGTGTTGGGTGCAATGGTATCGCTGGCGGGCGCGGGATTAACGGTAACGTTAAATATTCTGTGGATACCAACATTTGGCTATGTTGGATCGGCTTGGGCAACGTTAGTGTGTTATGCCAGTATGGCGTTGGTTTCTTATTTACTAGGGCAGCATTATTATCGCGTCGCCTATGATGTGAAACGAATGGTAGGTTATATTGGTTTGGGTATTGGTTTGTATTTTTCCCAGCAGTATTTGCTGGTTAGTTTTACTAAACAACCTTGGATTTTAGCGACTGAATTGTTATTGCTGTATGGTTTACTGGTGACGTTATTTGAGCGACCTAAAAAAGCACCGATAGAATTATAAAAACGGTTTTAAATCAGTATTGAATTTGGACTAGGGCTATAAAGCCTGATGTTTGGTTTTGGCGCAACGCTTGCAGCGCGAAAGGGTAATTAACCGACCTGCTTTTACATCAAATTGCTGTTCTTTTAAAATTTCCCATTGGTGGAATCCACTCCGGCATAAGCTATTGCCTTTGTGGATATCCGAAACTTTAGGTCTTTTAAACGGGATTACGTTACCCATCAGGTCTTTATGCGTTAAGGTCGGTTAATAGGATAGGGCTATTTTTTAACGATGGTTGCCCATGCGGTTGTCCATGCTTGTGCTTGATAACTGCTGGCTGGTTTTTCCAGTTCTCCGCTTAAAACCATACTTAGCAAGGTGTTGATTATGCCAAAGAAATAGCTGTAAGCGAGGGTGGCATCCATATTGCGGATTTCACCTTCTTTCGCGGCGACGAAAAATATTTTTTTTATTTTAATGAAAGCCGGTGTCTCTAATAGTGGTTTTTCATCCGGTAAAAATTCATTGAGTTTCAATAACAGTAAAAATCGCATAACATCAGGGGCGTCTTCGGTCAGTTTGAAAAATAAATTCACTGTTTCTCGAAGTTGCTCGGATGGTTTTCGGTTTCTACGTCGAATATCATCAATCGAAATATTTAAGCTATCCATAATGTTGCCGTATAGTTCAGCAGCAATGGTTTGCTTGTTTTTAAAGTGCTGATAAATACCATTACTGGTTTTAATATCAGCAGCTTCTTTTATATCCGTTAAAGATGTATTAAAAAACCCTTTTTGAGCAAAAAGTTTCAATGATAATAATAATATCTCATCTTTGCTGAGGATTTTAGGGGGGAGGGCTTGTTGATCCTGATCCATTATTTTTTGTATTCAGCCATTTCAATATGCTGTTTTGTGTGTGTTTTTTAAGTATAGTTACTCTTTTGTTAGTGTACGCATTGCAGCACTGAGATAATTTAACATTGACCATAATGTTAATGCTGCGGCGATATACAAAAGCCAGTAACCGATTGTTTTTGTTGGCATTCCTGCCAGATCTTCTCCGTATAATAGAAAGCCAATGGCCAGCATTTGTGCGCTGGTTTTCCATTTACCTATTGATGAAACTTTTACTTTTGCGCGTTGACCGATTTCTGCCATCCATTCGCGTAAGGATGCAATGGTAATCTCACGACCAATAATAATAGCAGAAGGTACCGCAATGTAGGGTGTTGCTTCGTGCCCTACAATTAAAACCAATACGATAGCGACCATTAGTTTGTCGGCAACCGGATCTAAAAAAGCACCAAATGAAGTTTCAAGCCCCATTTTTCGTGCTAAATAGCCATCTAACCAATCTGTAAAACCTGCGATTAGGAAAATAGCGGTGCAAGCCACATTGGCGTGCGACCATGGCAAATAAAACACAATCGCCAGCAAAGGTATGAGGGCTATGCGTAATAAAGTTAGATAAGTGGGTATATTATATTCAAGCGCCATCTTGATGGTGAAAGAGTTCGTAAATTCGTTGAGCCAATGGCCTGCTTATGCCGTTTATACTACAGAGTGCGTCGATACTTGCTTGCGTAATGCCTTGCAAGCCTCCAAATTGTTTCAATAAGCTTTGGCGGCGTTTAGGGCCTAGGCCTGCAATACCTTCCAGAACGGATTGTTGTTTAGCTTTCCCTCGTCGCTGCCGATGTCCGGTAATCGCAAAACGATGCGCTTCGTCGCGAATATGCTGTATTAACAATAAACCGCTTATGCCTTGTTGACTATCTAATGGTTGCTCCTGATCGACCAAAATGATCTTTTCCATGCCAGCTTTTCGATCAGGTCCTTTAGAAACACCCACTATCATAACATTATTTATACCTAATTCGGTTAATGCCTTTTGTGCTGAGTTGACTTGTCCTTTACCACCATCAATAAACAAGAGGTCTGGCGCGAGGTGCTCGCCTTGTTGCAAGCGTTTAAAGCGGCGGGTAATGGCTTGTTGCATAGCCGCATAATCATCGCCAGCAGTAATTCCTGTAATATTAAAACGCCGATACGCTGATTTGAGCGGGCCTTCTTGATTAAAAACCACGCAAGATGCCACCGTTTGATCACCTTGTGTGTGACTAATATCAAAGCATTCCATACGTTCGGGGAGTTGCTTTAGTTTTAAGAAGCTTTGTAAGCTTTTTAATCGCTCGATAAGGCTTTGTTTATCAGATAGTTTATTGATCAGGGAATTGTTTGCATTGGTTTGCGCCATCTGTAGCCACTTTTGTCGTTCTCCGCGTACATTGGCGCTTATAGTTACTGCGTGTTGTGCTTGTTTAGTGAGTACCTCGCATAGTAAATCTGCTTCAGGCGGTAGATGACTCACGATCAACTCATGCGGCAACTGTTTTTCTAAATAATATTGTGCAATAAACGCCTGCAAAACCTCTGCTGAAGTATAGAGATCATTGATAGAGGGGAAAAAGGTCTTACTTCCCAAGCTTTGACCGTGGCGAATAAAAAATACTTGCACGCAAGCGATGCCTGCTTCTGTTGCGCAGGCTAGAAGATCAATATCCCCTTGCTCCCCCGGCACAAAATATTTCTCCATCACCGAGCGTAAACGCACAATCTGGTCACGGTAGGTGGCAGCTTGCTCAAACGCCAAGGTAGATGATGCTTGCTCCATTTTCGTAATTTGTTGCGCAATCAGTTGATTGCCTTTGCCTTCTAGGAATAATTGCGTATCTATTAGGTCTTGCGCATAAACGCTGTGATCGACGAGTCCTACACAGGGCGCTTTGCAGCGTCCAATTTGATATTGTAAGCAGGGTCTGGAGCGATTTTTGTAAAAAGAATCATCACATTGCCGGACGAGAAATATTTTTTGCAATAATTTCAAACTTTCTCGGACTGCATTGGCGCTTGGGTAAGGGCCGTAATATTTACCGGATTTCTTTTTTACGCCGCGATGCACGGTTAATTGTGGAAAGGTGTGATCAGTCGATATATAAATGTAAGGGTAGGATTTATCATCCCGCAAGCAAATGTTATAGCGCGGTTTGTGGTGTTTAATTTGCTGGCTTTCAAGAATGAGTGCTTCGCCCTCAGTATGGGTAATAGTAATCTCAATAGCCGCTATTTTACTGACCATCGCGCGTTGTTTTGATGTCGCGTTAGGGTTTCTAAAATAACTGGACACGCGGTTTTTAAGATTTTTAGCTTTACCAATATAAATAATCTCACCCAGTGCGTTTAGCATTTTATAAATGCCAGGTCGATGCGTTAAGTTTTTTAAAAATACGTGGGCATCGAATGCGTTGTCTATTTGATTAGGGGATGAAGGTTCGGTCACAGTAGTAGAGAGCATTGGTAAAATAACAGGGTGCAATGTAAATAATAATGTCGTTGAGTGATTACCGTTGCCTTATTGGATGCTGCAGGTGGCGCACTCTTTGCGTGTAAACGGTACCATCGCTACAGTGGTGGTTGTAATTATCTTAGCATTATATCAAGGTGTTATGATTAATGTACGTACTGTCGCAGTATAATTGTTTAAAAAAATAAAATAGTAGTTGACGGCGTAGGGAAGGGTCGCTATAATTTGAGGCTCTTCAAGGGTGCTTAAAAAGAAAGAAAGCTCAAATGGAGTAAATCGGGGTGTAGCGCAGTTTGGTAGCGCGCCTGCTTTGGGAGCAGGATGTCGGGGGTTCGAATCCCTCCACCCCGACCATATTGCGTTTGTAGCTCAACCGGATAGAGCACCGGCCTTCTAAGCCGGGGGTTGCAGGTTCGATTCCTGCCAAGCGCACCATCAAAAAAATCCCCATTATGGTGATCGTAGCTCAGTTGGTAGAGTCCCGGATTGTGATTCCGGTTGTCGCGGGTTCGAGCCCCGTCGTTCACCCCATTAATTAAAATTTACGGTAGCTTATAGCACCTTAATTTCGGCTCTTCTGCCAATTTTTCATAAAAGATTAGACGTATTATCTGTAAAATTTCATAAAGTTACGTACTTCTGAATCATTTCGATAGTTGATGATCCTTAATTCCTTTAAAGGATATAGAGACTTTCTAGATCGAACATGCCTGTTTTTAAAATACCGCAAATCATGCCAGTAAAACCGCTACAAGCAACGAATTGATAGGCGGAGTAGTTACGCTAAATTGATCCCAATAGTGGCAATTTTTATGTTGGCAGCCCTTAGATAAAAATGAATCAGTGATAAACTCTGATACGTTAATACCCCTTAAAAAAGCGGCAGTCCATTCCATTTTTTAGACTCTAAATTGAGTGACACTATTTTGTAAGGTTTCTGCCATATCTGCCAATGAGCCTGCCACATCTGCCAGCTCCTTAACGGCTGAATTATTAGTGTTCACCTTATTGGCAATTTGTTCCATATCAATGGCAATGTGATTTACCACCACATTTTGTTCTTTTAAGGCGTGTGAAATATCGGACGTAGTGGCGATAACATTATCGGTGCTGATTTTAATCTGGTTAATTGATTCACCCGCACGTTGCGCTTTAATCACTCCTTCCGTGACAATCATAGAACCTTTTTCCATACTGGCTACCGCGTTGTCGGCGTTATGTTGAATGATATCAATCATCGTTTTAACTTCTTGGGTTGACCGTGCGCTACGCTCTGCTAATTTTCTTACCTCATCTGCTACGACGGCAAAGCCTCTCCCTTGCTCACCCGCCCTAGCGGCTTCAATGGCGGCATTCAATGCCAATAAATTGGTTTGGTTAGCAATGCTGTTAATGACCTCTACAATTTCAGATATTTGTCGAGTGCTATCTCCTAATGCGCTGATAATGTGTGAGGTGTCGGTTACAGTATCAGCGATTTTAATCATTTCATGTATGGCATCATTAACTACCTTATATCCATCACTTGCCATGACACCTGCCTGACCTACCAAGTTTTCAGAGTATTCAGCGGTATGGGTAATTTGCGCAATACTGGCTGTCATTTCTTCTACAGCGCTAGCAACATTTTGTGACGCATAATTTTGGCTGCTCGAATTATCTTTTACTTGTTCAGCTAAACTGTGTAATTGCGTCGACAGGGTAGTAATTGTGAATGCATTGTCGGCAATATGGCTAATCATTTGCCGTAATCTGGTTTGCATTATTTTCACGCTACGTAATAAGTCGCCCACTTCATCGCTGAACTTATCGACAATCTCCACGCGTAAATCCCCTGCAGCAATATTCCCCGCTATTTTTTGTACAGACTGCAATGAATTCAATATTCCGCGACTGATAAAAATAGTTAAAAATAGTGTGGAAAGTACACTTAATACAAAAATGCACAGTAAACTCAATTCAAACCGAGTGATTTTGTCTTTTGTATTTAATTCATCTTTAGTGTTACGAGAAGCAGCGACACGAACAACCTTATCAATTGCTGCTCGATGTATTTCGTAAGTTGCATGTAGTTTTTTCTCGCTAAGCTTAATCATATCAATATTATTAGCTTGTATTGCTGGTAAATATTGTTGCTCTACTTCCTGATAAAATTTAAGCGCGGCTTGATAGGACTCCTCTAATAAAGGCCTTGCTAACTCTGGCTCTAAAGATTCCGCTTGCCAAAATTGGTGTCGAGTTTGGTAATCAGTTTTTAGTATCTGTAAACGTTGTTGATATTCTTTGGATTCAGAGGCATTGGTTGTTTTGGATATTTGTAAAACCAGCAGATAAGATTCTATAATGTACTCAGGAGGAGGGAGTACATCGGCGATAATATCTTTTCCCTGTACTATTCGTTGATAAATCGGTCCATTAATACTGATGGTGTTTATTACGTAAGCC
>JAPLRW010000098.1 GCA_026398935.1 Methylococcales bacterium | reverse complement strand
TTCGATGAGGATCGCCGCGCCTGTGAAGCGGCGGGGATGAATGACTTTGTTGCCAAGCCAGTGGAACCCGAACTGCTCTATGCTGCGCTGCTAAAATGGCTGCCACCCAGGCAGTCAAATGAAGTCAATTATAAACAGACGCAGAGTGCCTTAACCTTACCGCTGAGAGCAGACGCCACGGAATATCTGATAGACGCACAGCAAGCGATAACGAAAGCCACCTTATCCCGCTTGGCGGACATCGCCGGATTTGATGTTACACGCGGCCTAGCGGTGTTGCCCAACAATGCCGAAAAATACCTGAATCTGTTAGGCCGTTTTGTCGAGGCACACGCTAATGATATGACGCTACTGGCAAATAGCCTCATCAATGGTGACTACGTTACTGCCAAGCGCATCGCACATACTCTTAAAGGCACAGGTGCGATGCTGGGCGCTAATCACTTGTCCGAAATGGCGGCGCAGTTGGATAATCGGTTTAGAATGAGTGCAGCAGGCAGTATTCATATCGACGATATCCTCCTTGAAATGGAGGCTGTTAAGCAGGCTTTTATTACCGTGGCTGCCGCCTTACGTACCGAGTCAGTCGCTGCCAAATCAGTGATGCATATCCGTCCTATGAAACCGAAAATGCTGACGAGTATGTTGGATGAGCTGGACGCTCTATTGGCACAAAGCGATACTGCTGCCATAGCCCTCGTCGAAAAACATGCTGTAGCACTACAGGCGGCGCTTGGGCAAACTTATGCTCAATTTGCAGAGCAGTTTAATGCATTTGAATTTGAGATCGCTCGCGACATATTACAAGACTGGCGGCAGCGGAGTGATACTGTGGATTAACATAGCGCTGCGGTAACCTATTGCTACTTATTCTCCGTATATAAGCGGTCTATTTATCCGCTAGTTATCGATCTTGGCATTCTATGCCTTATCGTTAAATGCCGTTAACTTGCCTACAAATTCACGGATAATTCCTACGCTAAAATTCTGTAAAACGTACAAAATACAAAGACTTATTTTTCATTTAATATTCACAATAATCAGCTACGCTTATTGCTAAGTTTATAACTGTATCGTTCGCGGGATAGCGTGCCATCAGTTGAGCAATCATATTTCTGAGGATAAGCAATATTGTGAAAATCAATCACGTTTCTATCGCGGTAACAATGACCTTGGTGGTCATTGTCGCAACGTTTACTGTGGCGATCGGTTGGTCGCTGAATCACTTAAACAGTGCGTTTAAAACCGTCGAATTTTTTGGACAACAAAAAGATAAAATTTACACGCAAATCAATACCCCCATTGCCACGTATTTACACGGTGGCGATGCAGCGCTGTTACTGCAAATTAACAAAAATCTAACGCAATTCACCACGGAAATCCAGCAAAATGCGGTGTTATCCGATGCAATACGCACGCCTTTTTTAGGCGTCGTAGCCTCCATTCAACAGTCGGTGGTGGTTGATTTAACCTCTGCTGGTAAAATGGCTGATCCGCAAGTACTGTTAATTCATAATGAGCAGCAATTATCGGCGCAAGCACAAAGCTTATTCAAATATGTTGACAGCGCCAGCCACGCATCTATGGACGATAAACAACGTTATGTCGCCACCTTAAACCGCTTGCAACAGGCACTGTTAAACCTGTCGCGTGCTCGGCAAAGTTATTTCTCGGCATCACAAACCGTGACGCAAGACAATCTCAATTATCACGTCCAGCAACTGAAAGAGGTGGCGGTGCAAATGGCGACGCTGCCCTTGCTCGGTGTTTTAAATACCCCCAAAAATGATACGCTTGCTCCACTTGGCGAACCAAAAGCTCAAGCGGAAGATAAAGCCATTGAACCACTGGCTGAAATTCAATCATTGGTGAAGCGCTATGCCAAAGAGCTGGATAATGTTCAGCACTTTAGTCAGCAAAAGACCGCCATGCAAAACCAAGTGCAACAGAAAATGGCGCATCTTCACGCAGAGTTGCAGGCACTTCAAACCAACATTACCGCTGAATATCAACATTACGAAAGAATAGTGTATTTGATTATTCTGAGTAGTTTATTCGTTATTATCATGATCTGCGTGCTGATGATCCTATTTAAACGGCATCTTGTTGGCACGATTAGACTGCTCAGTAATTATGTGCAACGTTTGGCTAATGGGGACTTGCGCACTGAGTTTGCTTTGCAAAGCCGTATTACAGAAGTGCGCCATCTGCAGGATTCCTTAGCTAAACTGCACGATTACTTTAAACGGCTGATCTGGAACGTCAACCAAGAAACATCGAATTTGCAGCAATTTGGCGAGAACATTGTTATTGCAGCACAAAGCCTTGAAAGTATTATTGCCGACCAGCAACAATCAACGGAAATGGCGGCGCACCAAATGGCGAAACTCTCTAGTTCGTTTAAAGTCGTTGCAGAAAACGCCGCACACACCCAAATGGTAACAACCGATGCACAAGCCTTGATTACACAGGGGGTTGCGCACATGCATAATACCAGTCAGCAGGTGGTGGGGCTGGCACAAGTGATCAGTGAAACAGCGGCTTCGTTGGAATTGTTGCAACAGGATGCGACGGCGATTGAGCGCGTATTAAGTGTTATTCAAGGCTTTACCGAACAAACCAATTTGTTGGCATTGAATGCCGCCATTGAAGCCGCTAGAGCTGGGGATCATGGCCGCGGCTTTGCCGTAGTGGCCGATGAAGTAAGAAATTTAGCGTCGCATATCGATACCTCTGCCAATGAGATTCGAGCGCTGGTTGAAAAGCTGAATAAAGCGACCAATAACACGGTCATGTTAATGACTAATCAACAGGCGGCGGCTAAGAACACAACCCAAGCCGTTGAAGAGGTGCATCAAGCCTTTAATGGCATTAATACATCGATTAATGTTATTTATGATAAAAGCACCGAAATCGCTATCGCGTCCAAGCAACAGGCGGATGTGACGGAGCAAATAGCGGAAGGATTTGTACATGCCACCGAACTGGCTAAACAAACCACGCAACAAGCGCAAAGTAATAAAGTCAGTGCCAATGCCTTAACCGAAGTCAGTCACAATCTGCATCAGCTAGTCATTCAGTTTGAAGTCTAATATAAACGCAATACGCTTATTTTTAAAGGTGATTTACTCGATACATACGTGGTGAGCAACGGGTTATTTTTACTTTATTTTTGTGAGGCTATACATGACGAATACATCTTCAGAGTTAACACATAATGATAAAAATTTTTGTGTTACAAGCAGCCTGCATACAATCACACTGGATCAATTGTTAAATTATGTCGAGCCAGTATCAATTCATGAGCGGAGTCTGGATATACTCAACCGGTTTATCAAAAACGAGCATCTGACGGCTGTTGCTATTGTTGATGCCCAGCTTACACCTGTTGGTCTGATGGATAGAAGCCGTATAACAGAAATCTTTAGTAAGCCATTCGCAAAAGATTTGCTGTACAAACAGCGTATCACGGAGCTTATGGATGCTCAATCGATTGTTCTCGACGTACATACCAGTGTCGATGACGCAGCCAATATTATTATTGATGCCGATATGCGGCATATGGTTACAGGGTTTATTGTGGTCAAAAATGGTATTTATGCGGGCATTGTCAGTGGGCACGCACTGCTTGAAGCCATTACACTGCGTAAACAGCATGAGCTTTATTTTCTCGCGCATTATGACCAACTAACACGCATACCTAACCGGACATTATTTAAAGACCGCCTGCATATGGCCTGTTTAAATAGTAACCGCAATAACAAAATGAGTGCGTTAATTTTTATTGATTTGGATCGCTTCAAACTCATTAATGATTCGTTAGGGCACGGTTATGGCGACCAATTACTGATAACTATCGCGCACCGATTAACCGACTGTGTCAGAGAAAGCGATACGGTAGCGCGCTTAGGCGGTGATGAATTTGTCATTATCTTGCAAAACATGGTGACGGAGGCGCATGTAGAACACATTGCTAAGGTCATCATGGAAAAAATTCAAGAACCCATGCTGCTATTTGAACAGGAAACGCATGTCACGGCAAGTCTTGGTATCGCCCTGTATCCGCAACATGCGACATCATCGGAAGACTTGATCCGTAAAGCCGATATTGCCATGTATCATGTCAAAAAGCAGACGCGCAATAATTACCTTATTTATTCTGACGTACTTGAGCGTGACAGAGATGAACGCCTTGTGCTAAATAACGCCTTGAATAAGGCTTTGGAACGCAATGAGTTTTCACTGTTTTATCAGCCGCAAATACAGCTGGAAGAAAACCGTTTAGTGGGTGTGGAAGCATTAATACGCTGGCATCATCCAGAGCTCGGCATGGTATCGCCCGCTAAATTTATTCCATTGGCAGAAGAAACCGGACTCATTATTAAGATTGGAGAATGGGTTCTACGTGAAGCGTGTAAACAACATGTTCGCTGGGTTAGCCAAGGATTGCCGCCGCTACGTATTGCTGTCAATATTTCTGCAAAACATTTTCACCAGACAGACTTTTGCCATTTTGTGCAGCTAACGCTTGCCGATGCGGGTATTGATCCACGGTTTATCGAGCTGGAGCTTACCGAAAGCATGATGATGATCAATGTTGAGCACGCTATAGACACCATGAATAAACTGCGCGCACTGGGCTTTAAATTGGCGATTGATGATTTTGGCACGGGTTATTCCAGCTTAAGTTATCTGCGGAGGTTCCCTATTGATCGCATTAAAATTGATCAATCATTTGTGCGTAATATCAGCACTATTCCCGCTAATGAAGCCATTGTTCGAGCCATTATGGCGCTTGGACATAACCTAGGGCTTGAAATGATTGCGGAGGGTATTGAAACCATCGAGGAGCTGAACTGCATTCGCAGCCATAATTGCCTAGAAGCGCAGGGTTACTATTTTCTAAAACCTGCGCCTGCCAATGAGCTTGAATCGTGGTTGCATCTTTTTGATCTGTCTACACCCAAGTTGACCGAGCAAAAAGACCGCTTACTTTGTGCCTAGTCTTGCGTGCTCTCCGGTTAAAACAGCGTTGCGCAGGTGGGGAATTAAAAAACTCTGAAGGTTTCTTACCAATGCAACGCTCTTAGCTTGGGAAACTTTTTGTGTTGGTGTTCTTGCATGCGCGCCATAACGTTAATCAGTGCTTCCAGCGCATCAATAATATACGGCCCCTTATTCAACATGACGCATTCGGCTCTGACCGCCATTGCGGCATCTGTGAACTCCGGTCTTGATTTAGTGCCTTTTTTGGCGATGGATTCCAATACCTGTGTCGCCCAAATCACGGGCACATGCGCTGCTTCACACAGCCATAACAACTCTTCCTGTATTTCGGCAAGCCTCGCGCTGCCGAGTTCCACGGCCAGATCGCCCCGGGCGATCATGATACCTAAGCTGTGCCGGCCAATGGTTCCTAGAATTATTTCGGGTAAGTTTTTAACGGCCTGATTGGTTTCAATCTTGGCAATAATGGGTAAATCGGTGACGCTTCTTTTCGCGAGTTCATCAATAAGCAGCTCTATGTCAGCCAACGATTCAACAAAGGAAAAGCCAATTAAATCCGCATGGGTACAGACAAAATCGAGATCAAGCAGATCTTTTTCACTCAACGAGGGTAAATTTAACTGCGTATCTGGAAAGTTAATGCCTTTATCGCTTTTAAGGGTGACGCCCACACTACGTACTTGCGTGACTTTTAACAGAACACTGTCTTGATTAACCTTGTCAACCATAGCACCAACCTTACCATCGTCAATCCAGACGGATTGACCTTTACGCAGCTTAGTAACTGCGGATGCTAATGTACAACCAATTTGAGCCGGTGCTATTATCTTGCCTTTTTCATCGTAGGTTGCAGGAGTGCCTTCAACCGAATCATCGGTGAGCAACAACGGCTCATCTTTATGCACGCGAATAATTTCAGCAACGCCCTTAAATTCCCCAATATTGAACGCGCTTAATGGC
>JAPLRW010000033.1 GCA_026398935.1 Methylococcales bacterium | reverse complement strand
GCTAATGGGTGCGGTAATAATGCTACCCGTCTGATTGGCTTTACTGATAGCAATGCTGCTGTTGCGGCTATGTTGGTCATTGTGGGTGACAATACCGCTGGGCAGAACGGCAATAATCAGCATATCAGCTTCATTGGCCCTAAACTTATCGAAGCCAAAGCCAAGGTAAGTATTGCTAAATTAAGCACCAATGGTACAGGTACGTTTAGCTTTACAGCGCTAAGTAATTTAAGCCATAACACGGATGCGGTGACGACTAGCACCTCTGGGGTTGCCGTTACTTCAACGCAGACGAATACCGCAACAGCATTTAATACTGCCGTTACGATGACCGAAACGCTATCGAGTAGCGCAAGTTTAGTGGCGGCGAGCTGTATGGATGCTAATAGTGCCACCACCGGTAATACGGGTTCGTTTGGTGTATTAGTGGCGAATGTCTTAACTATCCCCGCTAGCTATATCAGGGCGGGTGCGGATATTACCTGCACGTTTATGAATGGCATTTTCGCTGATCTGACGATTAATAAAACAGGCGCAGCAACGGGTACTGCCATCGTGGGCATTAATTTTGACTACCGCCTGAGCGTTACTAATAATGGCGCTGGTGATAGTAATGGCGTAGTCACCGTAACGGATACCTTGCCGCTTGGAACTGACTTTGTCTCAGCTACAGGTAGTGGCTGGAATTGTGGTGTAAGTGGTCAATTGGTGAGCTGTACATCGAATGCCGTCATCGTGGCGGGTGCGAATGCGCCGCCGATCATTTTAACCGTTAAGCCCACGGCACAAGCCATTTGTGCGGCACTTACCAATACTGCCAATGTTGCGGGTGGCGGCGAACCTGTCGCCAATGCTAATAATAATGTTTCGGCGCCTGTTAATACAACGCTGACTGGCTGCGTCGCGGTTGTTGCTGTTTTAAAGCACGCCGCTGCCCCGGTATTTTTAGGCAGCAATCAATACCGCGTTGATTACACGATTACCGTCAGTAACACCGGTAATAGTGTCGGGCATTACCGCTTGGATGATACGCTGGCGTTCAATGGCGCAAACATTGATTCCGTATCGGTGCCAGTTAATAATGGCCCAGATTTATTGGCTACTGTCATTAATCCGTTGTTTAATGGTCAAGGCAATAATAGTAATCTTGTCGAGCATGAATCTATCGCCGCCGGGAATACGGAGCAGTATGTTTATACTGTCACGTATACCGTGATGGATGGTGTACGTGCTAATGATTGTATTTCTTCAGCGAACGGTTTGCGTAACAATACGGTACTTAGCGGTGCTGATTTCAGTGGCAATGCTACAACTTGCACGGCACAGACAACGATTGAGAAAACGGTTGGGACACTTACCGCCACAGGTACGCCTAATCAATACACACTGACGTACCAGATAACGGTCAAAAATAATAATCCAGAAAGCGCCGGGCACTATACATTGACCGATAGCTTATCCTATCCCGGCAGTACCATTAGTCGGGTAAGTACCCCTGCACATGGCGGTGCAGATACACTGGGTAGCTTAATCAATACGGCTTTTAATGGTCAAGATGCGAATACCATTGTCGATAATGAATCTATTGCCGCTGGCAGCAGTGATAGTTTTAGTTATACGGTGACCTTTACGATTAACGATCCCGCGGCTATTGGCAGTTGTCCAAATACCGGTTTGCTCAATAAAGCTAAGCTGAGTGGTGATGCAGAAGGAAGTGTTGCTACCTGTACGCCAGTACCAACGGTGAAGGTGGTTAAAAATACCATTGACGGTGAAAGTAGTGTTGACTTTACGGTGAGTGGTGGCGCTATGCCGTCAGCACTTCGTCTCATCACCGTCGGTAATGTCGCCAGTCAGCTATTAAATAATGTTACGCTGGGTCAAAACCTTACTATTGTTGAGACAGTACCCATTGGCTGGACACAAAGCAGCGTATTGTGTCAGGATGCTTTGAAGGGTGTACTTAGCTTGCCACATATCATGGAATCAAATGATAACATTACGTGTACGTTTATTAATGTGGCGCGTAAACAAGCGACATTAAAACTCACTAAGCAATGGGTAAATGCACATTTAACGGATGCGGTTACGGTAACGACGACAGGTTTTGTCAATGATACGCATTTTGATTCGATAGTCGATGCCGCTAATGAAGCGGATACAGCCCCCGGTGTTACTGTTTACGCTGGTGAAACGGGCACGTTAGCCGAGATATTTACCGCGGGCAATCCTAATGATTACAGCGCCAGTGCGTGGGCGTGTGATGGTGGAAATGTGAGTGGCAACGACACCGACACCGACACCCACACCGACACCCACACCGACAGCTATACCTACGCTTGGATATAGGTCGCTGCTGTTATTAAGTGCGTTGCTGGCTGGGATTGTATTTTATGTTAAAGCCCGAACCCGTAGATTGAATTAGGTGGCGTGTAAACCATAATGGTTTGAAATGGCGACTTCCAAGATTAGTGTGGGGAGGTTATTCTCTTGAATCGTAAAGGTATCGAACGAGCATAGGGCAGCTAACGCAGGGGTTGATAAGTGCATCAGCAATGCGTATTTTAAAAAACACCTTATGTGGGCTGCGTT
This sequence comes from Methylococcales bacterium, assembly GCA_026398935.1. Taxonomy (GTDB): domain Bacteria; phylum Pseudomonadota; class Gammaproteobacteria; order Methylococcales; family Methylomonadaceae; genus SXIZ01. The sequence goes on along the minus strand of JAPLRW010000033.1, from coordinate 8,891 downwards.
TTTTTGAACGCGACATAATTAATTGAACGTTGTTTAATTTTAAGTTAAAGTACCCTGCATGGTTTTATTTAAATCTTTGCTAAACTGTATTGCAGGGGGAAACTTATGTATAACGTCTTTAAACAATTTTTACACTGGCTGCTGACCTTTATTTATAAAGTAGAAGTCAAGGGCTTGGAACATTATCATCAAGCGGGTAAGCGGGTGTTGATCGTTGCTAATCACACGTCTTTTTTAGATCCATTATTACTTGGCGTATTTTTACCGGATGATATTACCTTTGCTATTAATACCCATATTGCGCAAAGCTGGTGGCTAAAGCCTTTTCTGGGGTTATCGAAAGTCTTTAGCATGGATCCAACGCATCCGTTGTCTTTAAAAGAATTAATTCGCTATCTGCAACAAGATACCAAAGTGGTGATTTTTCCTGAGGGTCGAATCACCGTCACGGGCTCGTTGATGAAAATCTATGACGGCACGGGGATGGTAGCGGATAAGTCGGGCGCGGTGGTTTTGCCCGTGCGTATTAACGGCGCGCAATACACACATTTTTCCAAATTGCGTAATATCGTCCGTTTGCGCTGGTTTCCAAAAATAACCATTGAAATCTTAGAGCCAACCACTATCCATGCGGCTTCCGAACTGCGCGGCAAATCCAGACGTAAATTCAGTGGGCATGTATTGGCCGATATTATGACCGATATGATGTTTTCGACCAGTCATTACCAGCAAACTTTGTTTTCGGCATTGCTGGAAGCGCGCACGATTCATGGTGGAAATTATACCGTTGCAGAAGACTTGGCGCGTAAACCTTTGTCCTATGATGACTTAGTGACGCGTTCGGTGTTATTAGGCTCGGTGTTGGAAAAAATCAGTTCGCCAGGTGAAAATATCGGTGTATTTCTGCCCAACGCAACCAGTACCTTATGTGTCGTGTTCAGTTTGCAGTTGATCAGTCGCGTTCCTGCTATGTTGAATTATTCAACGGGTTCGGCGGGTATGTTAGCGGCTTGCCATATTGCGCAAGTAACCACGGTATTAACGTCGCGCCGCTTTATTGATCTGGGTAAGTTACAGGACGATGCGGATGCACTGAGCCAGCAGGTTAAGCTGGTGTATCTTGAAGATCTTGCGCAAACGATTTCTTCATTGGCGAAAGTGACGGCATTTCTGAAAAGTAAAACGGCTTGTTATTGGTACAAACATGATCAATGCAGCCCGGACTCAGCGGCAGTTGTCTTATTTACCTCCGGTTCTGAGGGAGCACCGAAAGGGGTGGTGCTATCACACGCTAATATTTTGGCTAATCATAAACAAGTATCTTCCCGTATTCATTTTAACGCGCAAGATATCGTACTCAATTTTTTGCCGATGTTCCATTCGTTCGGCTTTAGCATTGGCTCGCTCTTGCCCGTTTTAAACGGGATGACCACCTTTTTTTACCCCTCGCCACTGCATTTCGCGGTTATTCCAGAAATAGCCTACGAAATCAATGCCACGATACTGTTTGGTACCAATACGTTTTTTGCCGCCTACGGTAAAAAAGCCCACGCGTATGATTTTTATAGCGTCCGTTATGCGGTTGCTGGTGCTGAAAAATTGCAAGACAGCACGCGCGCGCAGTGGTCAGATAAATTTGGTATTCGTATTTTAGAGGGCTATGGCGCGACCGAAACTTCTCCCGTTGCGGCTGTCAATACGCCCATGGATTATAAAGCGGGTTCGGTAGGGCGCTTAATGCCCGCCATGCACTACCAGTTAGAACCCGTCGAAGGCATTGAAGATGCGGGTCGATTACACCTTGCCGGGCCCAATATCATGCAAGGCTATTTATTAGCGGATAATCCCGGTAAACTTGTGCCGCCGACCTCTATTTTTGGGGCTGGCTGGTATGATACTGGCGATATTGTGCATGTTGATGACGATGGTTTTGTAAGTATTCGTGGTCGCAGCAAGCGCTTTGCCAAAGTCAGTGGTGAAATGGTCTCGTTAGGCGTAGTGGAACAACTGGCATCAAACGCGTGGCCGGATGCGCAACACGCCGCGATTAGCTTACCGGATGCTAAAAAAGGTGAGCAAGTTATTTTACTGACTACACAGAAAAATGCGACACCAAAACAGTTGAGCGAGAGCGCTGTAGGGGTGTCTGCGATTAGTTTGCCCCGAAAAATCATTAGTGTTGAGCGTTTGCCAGTATTAGCAACAGGGAAGATTAATTATCCCGAAGTGACTAAGCTGGCCGAAAAAAGCGTATTGGTTTAATTTTTAGGATAATAGATATGGTCAAAATACTTGCCTTTGCTGGCAGTGCTCGAAAAAATTCTTTTAACCAGCAGCTGGTTACTATTGCTGCCAGTGGCGCTAAAGCGGCGGGGGCGGAGGTGACTATTCTTGATATGGCTGATTTTGATATGCCTCTCTATAATGCAGATAACGAAGCGTCAGAGGGGATGCCTGAGAAAGCCAGAGCTTTTAAGCAATTGTTGATTGAGCATGATGGTTTTTTGATTGCCTCACCGGAATATAACAGTGCCTTTAGTCCCCTGTTAAAAAATGTGCTTGATTGGGCATCGCGCGCAGAAGCTGCAGGTGAGCCGCCGTTAGTCGCCTATAAAGGTAAATTTGCCGCTATTATGGCGACCTCGCCGGGTGCGATTGGGGGGCTTCGGGGCTTGGTTTTCTTACGGATGCTGTTAGCAAATATTGGCGTGACAGTATTGCCCAATCAGCGCGCTGTCCCGTTTGCACTGCAAGCGTTTAATACCGATGGCACATTGATTGTAGAGGCGGATCAATGCGCCGTTCTGGCGTTAGGTGCCGAGTTGGCGAATACCCTCGCACGATTAAAAGCCTGATTTTTTCTTTCACTGTAGCGCACAAGAATATTTTTAGGCTATTATGCGCGTGAATGACCTTACTATTGATTCCTACCTTCCTACGAAAAACGAGTACCGCTATGGCACCAAAACCACCTGCTGCGACTAAAGAGCTGGGCAATAAAATTGTACTAGAAGCACGGCAACAAAAAGATGAACGGGAAAAAGGCTACCGGGAGCAGGCTTTAAAGTTATACCCTTGGCTGTGTGGGCGCTGTGCGCGTGAGTTTACGCACAGCAATTTACGTGAGCTAACCGTTCATCATAAAAATCATAATCATGATGATAATCCCAGTAATGGCAGTAATTGGGAGTTATTGTGCTTGTATTGCCATGATAATGAACATGCTCGCTATACCGAAGAAAGTCTGCATGGCGGTAAAAAATCACTGACAGGCAATGCTAAAAAAGAAGGGGATAGCTTTAATCCGTTTGCTAATTTAAAAGATTTGTTAAAAAAATAGGTGCTGGATTGACCCGATTTTATGGCGCGTAGACTGGGTAAGCTAAGCACCAGTCTACGGCTAAGATCATGCTAGCCGTTAAGTCATGATTTTTTCTTCCAGGCGTTGTTGCAATATGCTTAAAAAATCTTCTGTGGTTAAATAATGTGACGCATTAAGTGCTTCGCCATAAATACACAGTGCGAGGTCTTTAGTCATCTGTCCTGATTCTACGGTATCGACACATACGCTTTCTAAGGTCTGGCAAAACGCCTGTAATTCAGCGTTACTATCCAGCTTGGCTCGAAAAGCCAGTCCGCGTGTCCAGGCATAAATGGAGGCAATGGGATTGGTTGATGTTTTTTTACCTTGCTGATGCTGGCGATAATGGCGCGTTACCGTACCGTGCGCGGCTTCTGCCTCCATACATTGTCCATCAGGCGTCATTAATGTAGACGTCATCAGGCCTAAAGACCCAAAGCCTTGCGCGACCGTATCGGATTGCACATCGCCATCATAGTTTTTACACGCCCAGACAAATTCACCGTGCCACTTTAAGACGCAGGCGACCATATCATCAATGAGCTTGTGTTCGTAAGCAATACCTTTGGCGGCAAATTGTGCTTGATAGTCGTCGTGATAAAGCTGCTCAAAAATAGCTTTAAAACGCCCATCGTACTGTTTAAGAATGGTGTTTTTAGTGGATAAATACAGTGGCCAACCCCGTGCTAGAGCCATTTTAAAACAACTGTGTGCAAAACCTGTGATTGACGCATCGGTATTAAACATCGCCAGTGCGACACCATCCCCTTCAAACTGATAAACCTCATGGTGTTGTATCGCCCCGCCATCATCCGGCGTAAAGGTCAGTGTCAATTTACCTTTGCCGTGCGTCACAAAGTCGGTGGCTTTATATTGATCCCCAAACGCATGTCGGCCAATACAAATAGGGTGCGTCCAGTTTGGGACTAAACGCGGCACATTTTTACAAATAATGGGTTCCCGAAAAACCGTGCCATCTAAAATATTACGAATTGTGCCGTTGGGTGAGGGGTACATACGTTTTAAATTAAATTCTTTAACTCGCGCCTCATCCGGGGTTATCGTGGCGCATTTAATACCGACCCCGTGCTGTTTTATCGCTTTCGCGGCGGCAATGGTTATTTTATCATCGGTAGCATCCCGTTCCTGAATGCCTAAATCATAATAATCAATGGGTAATTCCAGATACGGTAAGATTAAGTGCTGCTTAATGCTGTGCCAGATAATGCGCGTCATTTCGTCGCCATCTAACTCAACTACGGGGTGTTTAACGTTTATTTTTTGCATGGTGATCTCCTTTAGGTCTAACTTAGATACTAACTTGCCGACATTGCATGTTAGATAGTAAACCAGTGATAGGCATTTTTCTATAGTGCATTTAACGGTAGCCTGCGCGTAAGTTTCTGGTTGGTTTTGTACGCAGTAGGTGTTTTGTTTACGCTAAATGGCTATGATAGTATGAACAGTGGTTGGCTTTTTGCGATCATTGAATATGAGAACTCTTTTTCAACCCTACAATATGGTTATAAGTCAGATGCGTTTTTTAAATACATGTTTATTTTCTCTGTTGATTGCTTTGTCTCTGGGTGCTACGTCGGTTGCGCAGGCTGAGGCTCCGGCAAAAATCAAGAATGCCACGGAAGCAGAGGTAAGGCAGGCGCTTACCGATACCATAAAAACCACCGAAGAGGCGTTAAACGCCCTTAAAAGTGATGCCAGTCAAGACATTGTTCAAGCGCATATCAGTGACGCTCGGCAGCTAGTCAAGCGTGTTGAAATTAATCGACTTGATGTGATCCGTACCCGTTCTAGCGAAAAATTGAAAAGTGCGCGTCAGGCGCTTAATAAGGGTGAAAAAGCGCAAGCCGAGGAATTTTTGAGTGCTGCGTTAAAAGGTTTTCAGGAAATGGCTAAATTTTTCTAACGTGTTGACCTTGCTTGTAAAATACTTTATCATCCCCTCCGTCACAGTGAGAAGTTGAATGAAAAAACCCGCATATCTGTTAAGTTTAGCGTTAATGTCCACCGCGACCACTATTTTTCCCGCGCATAATGTACTTGCTGAACCAAAAATAGGAAATTGCAGTGTATTTCCCGTGAACAATATTTGGAACACCCCTGTTGACACATTGCCGGTAGATTCAAACGCCCAGCATCAGCGTTGGATTGACGCAGTTGGTAGAAATACCAAGTTTCACATGGATTTTGCGGCCGGTGAATATCAAGAAGGCTTTATTGGAATACCCTATAACGTTGTTGATCGCTCAACGCTGTCGCAATGCAGCGCATTTAGTTTCTTATATGCGGCTGAATCGGATAAGGGCGGGGTAGGCTGCTATCTTGACGGTCTTGCCCAGCCACCCAGTGGTTATGCTATTCCAGCGAGTCCCGTGATTGAATCAGGTAGTGATCATCACCTTATAACGGTTGATAGCAATAACTGTACGCTATACGAAGTCTTCAATGCCAGTTATAACGGTCGAAAAATGACTGGTACAGGTGATTCGGGTGCTACGTGGTCGCTAAGTTCTAATGCATTACGGCCTAGGGGATGGACGTCTGCCGATGCGGCGGGTTTGCCTATATTGCCTGGTTTAATTCGTTACGATGAAGCAGCTTCAGGCAGTATTAAGCATGCAATTCGTTTTACCGTGCCAGTCACCGACGGAAGCTTTATTTGGCCTGCGCGACACAAAACGTCGACGTCCTATGTTCCTAAGCTTGGCGGTCCTGTTCCGCCGCCGATGGGCGCACATTTGCGCTTAAAAAAGAGTTATGTCATCAACAGTGCCTTGAAGCAGGATGTGAAAATACTTGCTATTATCAAAGCGATGCAAACTTACGGTATTATTAATGCGGATAATGGATCAGCCTGGTTTGTCACGGGTGAGCCTAATGCGAACTGGAATGACACATTGCTTAAAACATTCAGTGATTCCCTTACTGGAAACGACTTTGAACCAGTGGACACCCGTTGTATGATGGTGGATGAGAATTCTGGTGAAGCAGATGTTACGCGCTGTTCTGCAGTAGCGTCTACTGCTGTTGCTAGCGTTGCAGATTGCGCATTCAGTATCTCGCCTAAATCAGTTTTTTTTAGTAACATCAGCGGTAAAGGCAGTGTTAATGTAACGGCCTCCGCCGCCAGTTGTGATTGGTCTGTGCAGAGTAATAATGCTTGGGTAGAGAGTGCAACTACCCGATTTACTGGTTCTCAAACCGTGAGTTATTCGGTGTCAGATAATAACACGGGGATTTTTCGAATAGGCAGCATATCCATTGCGAATGCAGTATTTATTATTGTTCAATCCTTTTAATGAGACTCTACGTATTGCCGCTGGTTTGATTATGCGATGAGGTATTCTTTGCCAGAGATGACCTGTCATCTCTGGCAGGTAACATGTGTCTCTATTATCGATAGGTGGGGCCGGTATAATAGAGGAAATGGTTTAGCACATTCTTGGTGATTTGATCGATAGCTGGGTCGACGCTGCCGACAGGTAAACCTAATGGCTGTGGTCTACCATCATATTGATTGTATAAACCATAAGCCCAGCCTACTGTTGCGGCATTAAAGACCAACCCGCTATTGCGATTGGGGAATGGCTCAGTTAAAACCATAGTGGCATGCCCGTCTGTACAGTAAACATTGCATAGTTTTGCATCTGAAACGCTTAATATGGCGGTATTGATAGGCGTTCCATCGTTTCCTGTTACCTTATATTGCCCCTTTGCATTGACGGTATACAGTGCGCCATCGGTTTCATAACCAACAATACCCGCATTTTTGCCAAATACAGCGCCATTTTTTAGCGCCGTATTATTAAAAACCCAATGGTTGGGGTTGGTTGGGGTATAGCCACCATAAGTATTTGTCGAAGTGGACAGGTATACGCCGCTCCAGGTATCGTTAACAAACCCCGCACTTCTAAAGCTGACCCCAATCGACAAATTTTCAGGACGATTAGCGCCATTGGGATCAGACCATAAACTAGTGACGGTCGCATCATTTGTTAAATCGGCATCAAATAACACGGGGTCGTTTTTTAAAGGATCTTTACCTACGGCGGTTTCTTTGTAAGCAACCATTTTATCGCCTTCAATACGTACCTGCCACCACATGGTGTTACCACTTAAAATGACGCCATTGCCGCCATTACGAATAAAGTCATCAAAGTTATCGCGCATTTTCTTAGACCAGTATTCACTGTGACCAGCAATAATCACTGCCGCGTAATGGGATAACAGTGTTGGATCGTTTTCAATGTCCATCATTGAAGCGTACTCAACGGCGATGTTATTGCTTTTTGCCCATAGCGCAAAACTTTGTTCAGGGTAGCCCAGATAATTTTGTCCGGGTCTTTTTAATGACACCGACGTCGCAGCCACGCTGTCGCTTGAGTTATCAGCATAGGCTGATTTACCCCCCCAATTATTATAGGCGACGCTGGTCGGTGCGTTATCTAAATATAAAAGTCGAGAATAGGTGCCGGGGTTCGCCATCTTAACGGTGAATGTCGCATAGCCCATAAAGACATCGGAGGGGTTAAACATTTGTACCATATAAAAACCGGATGGCCAATTGGAGCCAATTTTTATAGATGTGGTTTTCTGCCACCCTGCGCCATTAACGTACCCCTCTGTATTACTGACTTGTGGGGTACTTTGAACGCCAGAGATACTTGTCACATAGGTTGCTGGACTGGTATCTAAACGGTAAATCTTTAAATTAAAAGTAGGTGTGGCAGCATAGTCAGCGTAAAGAGCTAGCTCTTCACCCTGTTCGATGCTAAAAGCATCAAAATAAAAATTATTCCCCGTATCGAATCCGTAAGATGCTGCGGAAAAAATAAAAATGCAAATGCTTAATAAGAATGGTTTGATCATTGCTAAATCCTCGATGTTAAAGCAGTCTGTAACGTTACTGTTTTCAGCTGCACTGTGTAAAGCGCAGGGCATTGACTGATTGTTTCGAGTAACCAAAGTGTTATTTTAAAGAATTACCGTTTTGTGTCGAAAAATAGACATTAATCCCAGCATGGCTGAACCCAATAACCACACTGTGCCAGGAATGGGAACAGTGGGAATCGCATCAACGCCATTAAGCCAAATACTCCAATGAGTGCCTTTTGCATCGGGTGTCCAATCTGCCAAAGGAATGGGTGTTGTGCCATCAAAACTAAAGCCTTTCGAAATAGTAGAGCCGACTGCAAAGTTATCGGATACGGCTAGCGTAAAAAAATAATCACCCGCAGCAAGACTGGTTAAATGAAAACCAGAATCAAAGGCTGTTTGAGATAATAGATTTATGCTGGCATTGTCGTCATTTTCAGCAATGCGCTCTCCTGTGTTTGCATTCCACAGTGCGGCAAGTGGATCGAAATTGAGGTTACTCTGAGATGAATCTGTCCATACGCTAACGTCAGTCATGCCAGCGGCAAGCGAAAAATCCACCCTAGCAATATCATTGTGATTGGCAATATCACCTTCGAAATGAAGTATAGAAGCCTGTGCAGCGCCAATAGTGCTT
>JAPLRW010000193.1 GCA_026398935.1 Methylococcales bacterium | reverse complement strand
TCACTTTCTTGCGCATGCTACGCCGAGTGTGCGTTTGTTTGCGCGTGAGTTGGGAGTGGATCTTAGCTTGATTAAAGCTGGCAGTGGCCGTAAGGGGCGTATTTTACAAGAAGATGTTAAAAAGTTTGTAAAACAGGTTATCTCTGCGGGTGTTGTGGCGAGCGGTAGCGGTATTCCGCCGATACCGACGATAGACTTTAGCAAGTTTGGTGTAATAGAAGAGCTGCCGCTCAGCAATATTAAGCGCTTGACGGGGCAGGGTTTGAGTCGCGCTTGGTTGAATTTACCCATGGTCACCTACCATGATGAAGCGGATGTGACAGAGTTAGAAGCCTTTCGTGTTGCCTCTAACAATGAAAAACTGGGCGATACCGTTAAGCTGACCAGTTTGGTGTTTATTATGAAAGCCTTGGTGGCTGGATTGCAGCAATACCCGACCTTTAACAGCTCGCTAGGGCCGGATGGCGATAAGCTGATCCTTAAGAAATATTTTAATATTGGCGTCGCGGTTGATACGCCAAATGGCTTGGTTGTTCCTGTCATCCGTGATGTGGATAAAAAAAGCATTACGCAACTGTCCAGTGAATTACTGGAGAAAAGTGCCAAAGCCCGTGCCGGTAAGTTGATGCCCAGTGATATGCAGGGTGGTTGTATGACAATTTCCAGTTTAGGTGGCTTGGGTGGTACTGCGTTTACACCGATTGTCAATGCGCCGGAAGTTGCGATTTTAGGGGTGACCCGTGCCGCCATGAAGCCAGTTTGGGATGGTAATGCTTTCATTCCTCGCTTAATGTTGCCGCTGGATTTAACCTATGATCATCGGGTTATTGATGGTGCTGAGGGTGCGCGTTTTATGTCAGCGGTGATTCGCTGCTTAAGTGACATTCGTCGCTTATTACTTTAATCGGAGTAGGGTAATGACTGAATCAGTAATACAAACAGAAGTTGTCGTGTTAGGTGGCGGGCCTGGTGGGTATACTGCCGCATTTCGTGCTGCAGATCTGGGTAAAAAAGTGGTATTGGTCGAGCGCTATCCGGTATTGGGTGGTGTGTGTTTAAATGTCGGCTGTATCCCGTCTAAGGCGCTGTTACACATGGCGCAATTAATTCATGAATTAGAAGAGTTTAAACACTTCGGGCTTAATTACGGTGCGCCAGAATTGGATCTGGATAAAATTAGAACGTGGAAAGAAAGTGTAACGAATACCCTGACGGGAGGTCTTGCCAAGCTAGTAAAGCAGCGCAAAATTACCTTGGTACAGGGCGTTGGACACTTTGCCAGTGCGAACACGCTGGACGTGCAAACGGCTGATGGCGTACAAACCATTGCTTTTGAACAGGCGATTATTGCGGCCGGATCTTCTCCGACTAAAATCCCTGTTTTCCCGAATGATGATCCGCGCTTGCTGGATTCTACGGGCGCACTGGCACTTAAAAGTATTCCTAAAAAAATGCTGATTGTCGGCGGTGGTATTATTGGTTTGGAAATGGCGACGGTTTACCATGCATTAGGCGCTGAAATCAGTGTCGTGGAGCTCATGGATCAAATTATTCCCGGCTGTGACAAGGATTTAATTACGCCCTTGTTTCGACGCATTAAAAAACAATACAACGCTATTTGGTTGGAAACGCGAGTCGCCGCTATTGAATCGCAAGCAGATGGTTTAAAAGTGACTTTTGAAGGTAAAAATGCACCTGAGGCGCAATTGTTTGATCAAGTATTGGTTGCGGTGGGTAGACAGCCTAACGGTAAGCTGATTGGTGCTGAATTAGCGGGTGTTATTGTCGATGAACGTGGTTTTATCGCGGTAGACAAACAGCAGCGAACCAATGTTGCGCATATTTTTGCGATTGGCGACATTGTCGGTAATCCGATGTTAGCGCATAAAGCCGCACACGAAGCTAAAGTGGCTGCAGAAGTGATTGCCGGGCATAAAGTGGCTTTTGACGCGTTAACCATTCCATCGGTTGCTTATACCGATCCTGAAGTGGCGTGGATGGGTTTGACTGAAAATTACGCTAAAGAACACAATATTGCCTATGAAAAAGGCGCGTTCCCATGGGCAGCAAGCGGTCGTTCCTTGAGTGTCGCGCGTAATGAAGGCGTTACCAAAATTCTTTCTGATCCTGTTACAGGCAGAATATTAGGCGCAGGTATCGTCGGTACCAATGCGGGTGAGTTAATTGCGGAAGCTGTATTGGCCTTGGAGATGGGGGCAGATATGCATGATATTGGTTTATCTATCCATCCGCATCCAACGTTATCAGAAACGTTTGCGTTTGCGGCGGAAATGATTACCGGCAGTATCACCGATTTAGTGGTTAAAAAATAAGGCTTTCCATTTTGGCAGGGTGGTTGTGTGCGCTAAGACTGCAAACAACATGGTACAATATGCCATTGGCGTTTTGATGGTGTGTTAGTAAAAACTACGCTATTGTTAAAAAAATGCGCAATACACCGCTGTCATAAACTAACATAAACTCAATATAGTAGATTAAAGTGATACAAAAATTAAGAAACATTGCAATTATCGCGCACGTTGACCATGGTAAAACTACATTGGTTGATAAGTTGTTACAGCAGTCGGGAACGTTTGCTCAGCATGAGAAAGTCACTGAGCGTATCATGGATTCTAACGCGATCGAAAAAGAACGCGGTATTACTATTTTAGCTAAAAACACGGCGCTGGATTGGAACGGTTATCACATTAATATCGTTGATACCCCAGGTCATGCTGACTTTGGTGGCGAGGTTGAACGCGTACTGTCTATGGTTGATTCAGTGTTGTTGTTGGTTGATGCGGTTGATGGCCCGATGCCACAAACGCGTTTTGTAACGCAAAAAGCATTTGCATTGGGTTTAAAACCTATTGTCGTTATTAATAAAATTGACCGTCCAGGTGCTCGCCCTGATTGGGTTGTGGATCAAACTTTTGATTTATTTGATCGTTTGGATGCTACCGATGAACAGTTGGATTTCCCAATCGTATATACGTCGGCGATTAATGGTTACGCCAGTTTAGAAAGTACGGCTACCAGCGGCGATATGACGGCGCTGTTCCAAACTATTATTGATAAAGTAAGTCCGCCAGCGGTTGATTTGGAAGGGCCTTTCCAAATGCAGGTGACCAGTTTGGATTTTAATACCTACACCGGTATTATCGGTATTGGCAGAATTCAGCGCGGCGTGGTTAAGCCTAATATGCCACTGGTTATCGTTAAACCTGATGGAACAGTGCGTACTAACTTACGCATGTTAAAAGTATTTGGTTTTCATGGTTTAGATCGTGTAGAAGTCCAGCAAGCGCAAGCGGGCGATATTATTGCCTTTACAGGTATTGATAAGCTGCAAATTTCAGACACCTTGTGTCATCCTGAAACGATTGAAGCTATGACGCCGTTATCCGTTGATGAGCCTACCGTGAGCATGACTTTTCAGGTGAATAACTCGCCGTTTGCTGGTCGTGAAGGAAAGTTTGTGACGTCCAGACAGATTCGTGATCGTCTGGAAAAAGAATTACAGCATAACGTGGCACTAAATGTTGAAGATACCGCTGACCCAGATAAATTTAAAGTATCTGGTCGTGGTGAGTTGCATTTGTCGGTATTGATTGAAAATATGCGCCGTGAAGGGTTTGAGTTAGGTGTATCAAGACCAGAAGTTATTGTTAAAGAAATTGATGGCGTAAAATGTGAACCGTTTGAAATGGTCACTATTGAGGTAGAAGAGGCGCATCAAGGTTCTATTATGGAAAAATTGGGTGAGCGTAAAGGCGACTTACTCAATATTGTTCCCGATGGTAAAGGCCGTGTGCGTTTAGAATACCTCATGCCTTCGCGTGGATTGATTGGTTTTCAAACGGAATTTATGACGTCAACGTCAGGTTCTGGGCTGTTATACCATGTGTTCGAAAATTACGCCCCTATGAAACAAGGTGGCGTGGGTACGCGTCAACGCGGTGTGTTGATTTCTATGGCAACGGGTAAAGCAGTAGCGTTTGGCTTGTTTGGTTTGCAAGAGCGCGGTGAGTTATTCCTGGTGCATGGCGATGAAGTTTATGAAGGCATGCTAGTTGGTATCCATTCGCGCGGTAATGATTTAGCGGTTAATCCGACTAAAGCAAAACAATTAACTAACATGCGTGCATCCGGTTCAGATGATGCCTTGACGTTAAGTGCGATCCAAAAAATGACCTTAGAACAGGCCTTAGAATTTATTGACGAAGATGAATTGGTTGAAGTAACGCCAGTTTCAATTCGCTTACGTAAAAAACTATTGACTGAAAATGATAGAAAACGCGGGTCACGTTCGTAGTAAGATTAACGGCGTTATGTGGGTTTTGATGTTCCTTTTTCAAGACGTTGTTTAGAAAAAGGGGGTCAATAAAAAGGCGGTCATTGTGGCCGCCTTTTTTATTGCGTAGAATGTGCGTGATGTTCGGTTTCGATTCTAAATGAGCCCGACCTAACATTCGCTGCATTAACCCTAAAATCCAGTGTAGAATAAATAACTTTTTTAAATAATACTCATGTCACTTATGACACAACGTACGGCTGAGGTTGAGCGGAATACGCTGGAAACCCAAATTCAAGTTAAAATCAATTTAGATGGCACTGGAAAAGCGTGTCTGGTGACTGGCGTGCCGTTTTTAGATCACATGCTGGATCAAATCGCTCGGCATGGCTTAATTGATATGGACATTACCGCGCAAGGTGATCATCAAATTGACGATCACCATACCGTTGAAGATGTGGGCATTACCTTAGGGTTGGCAGTTGCCAAGGCATTAGGCGATAAAAAAGGCATTTGCCGTTATGGACATGCTTACGTACCCTTAGATGAAGCACTGTCGCGTGTGACAATTGACTTTTCTGGACGGCCTGGTTTGTACTATGTGGTCGAGTATCCGCGCGCTCGAATTGGTCAGTTTGATGTAGATCTATTACGCGAATTTTTCCAGGGTTTTGTTAATCATGCGGGTGTAACGCTACACATTGATAATTTAAAAGGGCTTAACGCGCATCATGTGGCGGAAACGATCTTTAAAGCAATGGGGCGAGCACTGCGGATGGCGCTAACCCCAGATCCCAGAATGGCAGGGATAATGCCGTCTACCAAGGGCAGTCTTTAACCCTTAATCAGCACTGGATTTCATCCGGTATCACATGAGTTAATCGTCACTATTATGTCTTCAGTTGCCGTTATTGATTATGGAATGGGTAATTTGCATTCTATCGCTAAAGCTTTGCAACATGCCGATCTTTCGGTTGAGGTGCGGGTTGTTAGCGATGCCGCCAGTATATTGCAGGCAGATCGCGTGGTTTTCCCCGGCGTGGGTGCTATGCGCGATTGTATGCAGGCTCTAAATGGTTTAGGGTTGGTCGATGTCATTCGTGAGGCCGCCGCCAGTAAACCCTTTTTAGGCATTTGCTTAGGGATGCAGGCGTTATTGTCTAACAGTGCAGAAAATAATTCCGTTACCTGTTTAGATATTATCCCGGGGCAGGTGCTGCATTTTTCACCTACCTTGACGGATGAAACAGGGCAAGTGTTAAAGATTCCGCATATGGGTTGGAATCAAGTACACCAGCACCCGCATCCTTTATGGGCAAACATCCCGCAGGACAGTCGTTTTTATTTTGTACACAGTTATTTTGTTCAGCCTGATGATGCCGATGTTACGGCAGCAACGACCGATTATCCAGCTCCCTTTACCTGCGCGTTGGCGCGTAAAAACCTATTTGCAGTACAATTTCATCCTGAAAAAAGTCAAACGGCTGGATTGCAGCTATTAAAAAACTTTTTACAATGGGATGGTTCCGTTTAATTCCACTCGCTTGATTTATTTCAACTCTTAACCATTGAGATTTTTTTGTTATGTTGCTCATACCTGCAATTGATTTAAAAGAAGGAAAATGTGTGCGTTTACGTCAGGGACGCATGGAAGATGATACGATTTTTTCTGAAGATCCTGTTGCGGTAGCCGGAAAGTGGGTGGCTGCGGGTGCGCAACGCATTCATTTAGTGGATTTAGACGGTGCGTTTGCCGGCAAGCCTAAAAACGCTGGCGTGATCAATGAGATTGTAGCCGCTTATCCAGGGGTTGCCATTCAAGTGGGCGGCGGTATTCGTGATGAAGATACTATACAAGCGTATTTAGATGCAGGTGTGGAGTATGTCATTATTGGCTCAAAAGCCGTTACTGCTCCGCATTTTGTACGTGATGTCGCCATGGAGTTTCCACGGCATATTATCGTCGGTCTGGATGCTAAGGACGGTAAGGTGGCAACGGACGGCTGGTCTAAATTATCCCGTCATGATGTCATCGATTTGGCACAGCATTTTGAAGAAGACGGCGTAGAAGCTATTATTTATACAGATATTTCCCGTGACGGTATGATGAACGGCGTGAATGTTGAAGCGACGGCTGCATTAGCGCGTGCTATCCGCATTCCAGTTATCGCTTCAGGTGGCATCACCAATATGGACGATATTAAAGCCCTCGTTGCAGCGGCAGATGATGGTGTCATGGGCGCTATTACTGGGCGCGCTATTTATGAGGGGACGCTGGATTTTGCCGAAGCCTTTAAATTTGCTGCGGCATTTTAATTTTTTATGAGTTTAGCAAAGCGCATCATACCTTGTCTGGATGTCGATAATGGCAGAGTCGTAAAAGGTGTTAAATTTGTCGACATTCGTGACGCAGGCGACCCGGTTGAGATTGCCAGACGCTACGACCGTGAAGGTGCTGACGAAATTACCTTTTTAGATATTACTGCGACACACCATAATCGTGACACTATTGTGCATGTTGTTGAGCAGGTGGCTAGTGAAGTATTTATTCCACTGACCGTCGGTGGCGGTATTCGTACGCTGGACGACATTCGGCGTATGCTCAATGCTGGCGCGGACAAAGTAGGCATCAACAGCGCCGCGGTGTTTAATCCTGACTTCGTGCGTGAAGCTGCGGAGCGTTTTGGGTCGCAGTGCATTGTTGTCGCGATTGATGCTAAAAAAGTCAGTTCAGCAGGTGATCCTTCCG
The DNA here is from genome assembly GCA_026398935.1 of Methylococcales bacterium. Taxonomy (GTDB): domain Bacteria; phylum Pseudomonadota; class Gammaproteobacteria; order Methylococcales; family Methylomonadaceae; genus SXIZ01. The sequence goes on along the minus strand of JAPLRW010000193.1, from coordinate 16,951 downwards.
TGTGGGAGATTTTTACCCACGGTGGCCGCAAAGCAACCGGTATTGATGCGATTGCTTGGGCGCAAAAAATGGTCAGTTTTGGCGCAGGGGAAATCTTATTAACCAGTATGGATAGGGATGGTACACGCATTGGTTTTGATTTAGAGCTAACACGGGCGCTGAGTGAAGCGGTCAGTGTGCCGGTTATAGCCTCTGGTGGTGTAGGTAATTTAGAGCATTTGGCGGATGGTGTACTGCTGGGTAAGGCAGATGCAGTATTGGCAGCCAGTATTTTCCATTTTGGTGAATACACCATTTTACAGGCCAAGCAAGCGATGGCGGCGCGCGGTATTGAGGTGCGCCTATGAGCCAAACTTGGCTGGACGACATTCGCTGGACAGATGAGGGTTTATTGCCCGTTATCGCGCAGCAAGCCGATACGGGGCGAGTGGTCATGTTTGCATGGATGAATCAAGAATCTTTGGCGTTAACGGTTGCAGAAGGCTATGCGGTGTATTGGTCACGTTCGCGGCAACGTCTATGGCGCAAAGGTGAAGAATCAGGACATCGGCAGAAAGTAATTGAATTACGGCTAGATTGTGACGAAGATGTGCTGTTACTTACTATTGAACAGGAAGGCGGTATTGCTTGCCACACGGGGCGGGAGAGTTGTTTTTACCGTACACTGCTTAATGAGCAATGGGTAGCCGTTGATCCGGTACTAAAAGACCCCGATGAAATTTATACACATTCCCATGCAGGTAACGGATGAGCCAAGTATTACAGCAGTTAGCGGAGGTTTTAGAGCAACGTAAACAGGAATCGCCAGATACCTCGTATGTCGCGAGTTTATACGCCAAGGGTTTAAATAGCATTTTGAAGAAGGTGGGGGAAGAAGCCACTGAGACGGTTATTGCGGCGAAAGACGGTGATAAAACCCAGATTATTTACGAAATGGCCGATCTTTGGTTTCATTGCATGGTGTTATTGGCCGAGCAAAATTTAAGCCATGATGCGGTTCTATTAGAATTACAGCGGCGCTTTAATTTATCAGGATTGGATGAAAAAGCACAACGCGCTAAATGAGGCGCGAGCAACGCTGTCCGCCGTTGATGGTTCGCCTAAATACTCTGCGCAGGGTTAGACGCTATGTTTGATGTTGGTTTTTCAGAAATTTGCTTGGTGGGCTTGGTCAGTTTATTGGTCATAGGCCCTGAAAAATTACCGCAAGTAGCGCGTATTGTCGGCTTCTGGTTGGGAAAGGCCCGCAATATGGTGGCGACTGTCCAGCAAGAGATTAAAGCTGAACTGCATGCTGAAGAAGTTCGGCAGATATTCAATGAACAGTCGGCCTTGCTGGATAAGCTCAATGCCAAAAGTATTGACTTTGAGCAAGGCGCGCAACAGCTACAGTCACGTTTTGTTAACGCGGCCTCGACTCTCGGCGCTGATAGCGATAATAACCCCGCAGCCAATAGCGTATCAGATACCACGGCACCTGCCTTAGATACGCTAAAACAACCGCTAAAATCCGCTTCTCCAACGCATTCCTCTGCATCAAAACGTCAAAAATCAAAGCAACGTCGCCATGGCAAAAAATAATGCAACACATGATCTTGAACAGCCTTTTATTGCGCATTTAATTGAATTACGCTCGCGTTTATTATGGATAGTGGTGTGCGTTATCGTGGTGTTCATTGGTTTGTCATTCTATGCCAATCAACTGTATACCTATTTGGCTGAGCCGCTGTTGCAGTATTTGCCAAAAAATAGTTCGATGATCGCAATTGATGTCGCCTCGCCTTTTTTTACGCCGTTTAAATTAGCCTTGGTTGCGGCTATTTTTATATCCGTGCCGATGATTTTGTATCAATTTTGGGCATTTGTGGCGCCGGGACTCTATCAGCATGAGCGCCGCATGATTTTCCCCTTATTGCTGGCCAGTACCACGTTGTTTTACTCAGGCGCGGCGTTTGCGTATTTTGTGGTTTTTCCCCTCATGTTTCAGTTTTTGACGACTGCAGCGCCGGAGGGTGTTGCCATGATGACCGACATTGCCAAATATTTAGATTTTGTGCTGGCCTTGTTTTTTGCGTTTGGGATTGCGTTTCAAGTTCCCGTGCTGACCATTGTTTTGGTGTGGACAGGCATTACAACGCCAGAAAGTTTGGCGGATAAACGCCCGTATGTCATTGTCGGCATTTTTATTGTCGCCATGTTTTTAACGCCGCCGGATGCTATTTCGCAAACCTTGTTAGCGGTTCCCATGTGCTTGTTATTTGAGTTGGGATTGCTGTTTTCACGCTTTTGGGTGCGTGGTGATGACGGCGATAATGCGTTAGAAAAACGTTTCGATGCGATTGAGCGGGAAGAAGATGATTTTCGTTAAGGGTGTTTAAACATGCATACACCTAAAAATATCTTAATTACCGGTTCAGCAAAGCGTATTGGTGCAGCGTGTGTGCGTTTATTGCACGCCGATGGACACAATATTATCGTACATTATCACTCCTCGACCTTGGCAGCCCAGCAGTTGGCGGAAGAATTGAATGCTCAGCGCCCAGGATCGGTAGTGATATTGCCGGCGGATTTATTGTGTATGGCAGAGTTAGAACAATTGGCGGCGCAAGCGCAAGCCGCGTGGAATGGTGTTGATGTATTGGTTAATAATGCTTCCTTGTTTTATCCGCAGTCCGTTGCCGATACCACTGAAAAAAACTGGGACGATTTGGTGGGCAGCAACCTTAAGACACCTTTTTTTCTAGCGAAAGCCTTGGAGCATACTTTGCGTAGCCGGCGCGGTTGTATCATCAACATAGTGGATATTCATTCTGAACGTGGCTTGCTGGGCTATCCGGTGTGCAGTATTGCTAAAGCAGGGCTGGAAGGCATGACACGGATACTGGCTAAAGAGTTTGCGCCTGATATTAGAGTAAACGGTGTTTCACCAGGCGCTATTTTGTGGGCGGAACATGATACAGACCCCGAACGGCAAGCCGACATCCTGCGTAGAATTGCCTTAAAACGTTTGGGCGATCCGCTCGACATTGCCAAAGCTGTACGATTTTTGATCAAAGATGCTGATTACATCACAGGACAGATCATAAAAGTAGATGGTGGCAGAACTTTAAATTGTTGATAGCCAATCTGGCGTAATGCGCTGTTGATGTAAGTCTGTTTTATTAAACAAGCGCCAAAGCGTCGCATAATCAATGTGTTTAACCGGATGTTGTAGCGTGGGTGCTATTTCAGCAAGGGGTTCTAACACAAAGGCATACTTTTCAATTTCATCGCGTGGAATCTGTAGTCGACCATCACTAAGCACCAGATCACCGTACAAAATCAAATCAAGGTCTAAGGTTCGGGCAGAGAATTTTTGACTATTTCTGGTTCTTCCGTGATCCAACTCAATATCGCGCAGCCGTTTTGCCACGGCTTTCGCTGGTAAATCAGCATTAAAGCCAACAATAAGATTATAGAAAGCATCGCCTGCAAAGCCTACTGCCGCTGATTCATATACACTTGACAGTGTTAGTTCACCAAAGTGCTGCTTAAGGGCTTTAATGCTAGATGGAATGTGCTGATCACGTTGGATATTGCTACCAATACTGATATAACCTGTGGGCATGGTTTATTTCTCACCTCGCTCAATAATAATGCCCACATCACTCGCACCACTAATAGCGCCTTTTTTATTTAGGGTTATTTTAACCCAAGGTACGTTAAACTCTGTGCGGATCAGCGTAGCGATTTCTTCGATAAGTTTTTCAACGAGTAGATATTGGCTATTTTCTACAAACGCAATGATACGTTTTGATACTGTTTTATAATCCAGTGTGTACTGTATATCATCAGTTGCAGCGGCTTTTTGAATATCATAGGCCATTTCAATATCAAGGACGACAGTTTGCTTCGTTACACGCTCCCAATCGTAAATGCCAATAATGGTTTCTATTTTGAGGCCACCTAAAAAAATTATATCCATGCTTATTTCCGGTTATTATGTGCGTTAAAGCTGCTAAGTATCAGTGAATTATTCTATGGTTACAAGTATTGATTGATGAGGAAAAAATAAATGATAGATTGGTTGTTAGTTCCATTGGCTTATTTGCTGGGATCCGTTTCCAGTGCGGTGATCGTCTGTCGATTAATGGGGTTTCCAGATCCCCGTGGACAGGGGTCGGGTAATCCTGGAGCGACTAATGTTATGCGTATTGGCGGAAAAAAAGCGGCGGCGATTACCTTGGCGGGCGATGCGTTAAAAGGCTTGATTCCCGTGCTGTTGGCTAAAGCTACGGGTAGCGAAGAGCTGCTGCTGGCGGCGGTTATGCTGGCGGCTTTTTTGGGGCATTTATACCCCGTTTTTTTTGGCTTTAAAGGCGGAAAGGGCGTGGCAACTGCATTGGGAATCTCCTTAGGCGTATATTGGTTACTGGGCGTGGCTATCTTAAGTACTTGGTTGCTGGTGTACAAGCTCAGTAAAATTTCATCGCTTTCTGCGTTGGGTGCGGCGGTATTAGCGCCCGCTTATGCTTGGTTTTTATTGGGTAGTCCCGTTATGGCCGTCACTTTTGGTGTGCTTGCGATACTGCTGCTTTGGCGGCATCAGCGTAATATTAAAAATTTGTTAGCTGGCACAGAAACCTAATGATTGAGGTTTTAGATAAATAATATCCGCCTAGGATTATATAAGCGAGGTCATTCGCCATCAATACGCCTTAACCCTAGGCTATTGACAAGATAACCAGGCTAAAAATACTGCTAGGGTTAATTTATAGTTTCGATTCGAATCTATAAGGGTTACACTAGCCCCTTTTAGGAGGGGGATATTATGAAATTAAAACAGCTACGCCCGTTCATGAGCATCTTGTTATGCCTCATTGGATGCATGGGGGTTGTCTTTGCGGCACAACCTGATTTCAATCAAATTAAGAAAAATTATTACGATACCCATCCAGGTAAAGGTAAGCATGGCGAGCTTTGGCAGCCGATTGCTATTCAGAGCTATTGGAATCCTAAAGATTTCTATAAGGCTCCGAAAACAGTACAAGGTGAGTATGATCGCGATTCTTGCGTTGGCTGTCATGAAGCGAGCAGTCCGGGTGCATATCATGCGTGGAAAACCAGTGTGCATTATGACTTAAAGGCGATTCGACAGTTGCCGAACAGTGATGTCCGTGCGTATAAAAAAGAAAAGTTGCTCGAGGTTGAAGCCAATTTGACGAAACTGGGTTTACTTGAAAAAGGTAAGCCGTTAGAGCAAGTGGGCTGTATTGATTGCCATGGTGGGGTGGGTGCAAAAACCATTGACCATGCTAAAACCTTGGTTATGCCGGATCGAGCGGCGTGTGGAACCTGTCATTTGAATGAGTTTGCGGAAGCAGAATCAGAAAAAGATCAGGAATGGCCGCAAAAACAATGGGGCAAAGGGCATCCTTCTCATGCAGTTGATTGGGAGGCGAATGTCGAAAACGGTATTTGGGCGGGCATGCCTGAGCGAGAAGTGGCGCAGGGCTGTGATATGTGCCATTACCAACAAAATAAATGCGATGGCTGCCATACGCGGCATACATTTTCAGTTGCGGAAGCCAGGCAGCCGGAAGCCTGTGCTACCTGTCACAATGGTGCAGATCATAATGAATTTGAAAACTTCATGATGTCCAAGCACGGTACGCAATACCAGACGATTGGCAAAGAAAAATGGGATTTTGAAGTGCCGTTAAAAGATGCCATTGCTAAGGGCGGGTATACGGCACCAACCTGTCAAATGTGTCATTTTGAATATCATGGTGAATACTCGCATAATCTGGTGCGTAAAGTCCGTTGGGCATTTAATCCTACACCGGAAATTGCTAAAAATCTTAAGCATCCTTGGTTTGAAGAGCGTAAGCAGGCGTGGGTGCAAACCTGTACCTTGTGTCATTCCGAGAGTTTTTCTAAAGCCTCTTTAGATGCGGCGGATAAAGGGACTATTCAAGGACTGGGCGTAGAGCAGGAAGCTAAAAAGGTGGTGAAAAAATTGTATGATGATGGGTTATTGGTCGGTCAAAAAACCAATCGACCTGCGCCGCCACTGCCTGAAAAAGATGAGGCGGGTGGATTTTTTCAATTGTTCTGGGCAAAAGGTAATAACCCTAGTCGTATTGAACGCCTGTATGCCGATATGTGGGAACACGATTTGATTAAGCACTATAAAGGCATTTTTCATTCTAATCCAGGTGGATTTACTTACACTGAAGGCTGGTCTGCATTGGTGCGTGATTATGCGGAAATTATGGATGAAGATACCCGTTTACGTGAAAAAACCGTTACGAAAGGTGATAAATCAAAATCCCACGCGACGGTAGCCGCACCCAAAGAAGAGGAAGGTAATGGGTCGTTATGGGGGGCATTGTTATTAATCGTGTTTGGTTTGGGCATTGCTTACACTGTGTTAAAGCCTAAACAGCCAGATGAATAACGGCAAATTTTGGACGATTAAAAAAACACTGCTGTTGTTATGCAGCAGTGTGTTACTGGTTTCTGGTAGCACACTGCTTTACAACGCTGTACCGATGCTGCAAGTATTCAGTAAAAAGAGTGCTGAGCTGCAGTTTACGCAGTCGCAAGAGCCCATACTTCAGCCAGTTGGTAAATTTGTTTTGCAAGGCATGGATCGTTTTGACTTTAATGATGCGGGCAAGGATTTATTTGGCTTGTTGGTGGCGCATTATAAAGATGCGCAGGACGTTCAGCGTAGCGCCATTTTGTTTCCCAAAGATAAGCAAGAAGGAAGTATTTTTTCCACGCCAACTGGCTTGCGCCATAGCATTTGGGAAGAGGCTGCGCTCACCATGAGCAGTAACGCGGCAAAGGATGCGTTAATCTTAAGTTGGTGGGACGATGGGCAACGGGTTCATTTTTTGAGTAATCTTAATGCTTGGCTGACTAAACCCGCTGCTGCAACTTTCGTAGGGCCGGTGTGGAAAGCCTTACAGCCGCAATTACCAGTGGCTTCCGCTGAAGAAAATCAGCGGTTATCTAACATGGCAGTTTGGTTGACTATGGATGCGGATAAAGCCTTGGCTGAAATAACCGCTCATTTTGGTAAATCGCAGCCTGTTTACCTATTAGTCACCAATGATCTGTTGTTACGACAAGGTGAACTGATTGACTACGGTGGACATGTATTGGCATTCAATTCAAAAAACATTCCTGCTGGTGATGATTTACACGGTGATATTGCGCAAGTGAAACGCTGGGCTGCAGAAGGAGGAGAGGGCAACTATCTGGTGCAAAAAGAAGGTGCTTATTATCGTGCTTGGACACCGAGTAATCCAGAAACCAAAAATGCCTTGTTAGTGCGATTATTGCCGTTTATGGATTCTTTAAAACAGTTACCACAGGGCGTTCAGCAGGTATATCAAAGTGGTGGTGGGGGGTATTTGTCCATTTATAGGCTTAATGGTTGAGATGTGCGGATAACTGCGTAAAATACCCGCTCGTTAGTCTGGAAATTGTTTACGTTGTACTCTCATGTCGGTGCAGTATTATTTGCACCGATATGAGATGATTTTTTTATATTCGTTTATATTACCCGCGTTATTTCCCCTTCCTTTTTACGCCCATTCTGGGTGCAACTACAAGAGTAATTGGTATGTCCTTATCTACTATAAAAAAAATACTTATCAAGACAATTGAAAGTATTTTTGTTGTTGGCTACATCGTATTCGAAGAGATAATCTGGGCTATTATTGCAAAACCTATTTTCGAATACTTAAAAAGGTTAGCGATTCTCGATGCCTTGAAGCAGACTTTTTTGGAGATGAATCGCTATCTTTTGGTCTCGGTCTTTATTGTTATTCTGGTGTTGGCAGAATGTATGGGGATTTTATCGTTGATAACGATCGCCAAGGAGCAAGTGATCCTTGGGGTGTTTATTTATGCGCTAAAAATACCTATCGCAACCTTTACTTTTTGGCTATTTGAATTAACTAAGCCGCAATTAATGACGTTTGGTTGGCTAAAAGTGTCTTATGAGGTACTTATGAGGGTAATTGACCGCTTGGTTCATTCTGCCGTCTACCAATCGATTAAAGCCACTGTGCAGCGTATAAAGCAAAATCTGCGCGTGTTGTCGCTTCGTTTGCAAGACAGTGTGCTGTTTAAAAGCATCAAGTCTTACTATCAACAGTTTAAGACGTATTTTATGCCGCAGCGTTATTAAGGCTTAAAACAGTAGTGAGGTAAGATGGCTTTGCGCTGGAGAGTCGTATTGTCATATCAAGTATGCCTATCTGACGTATAAACACGTTGAGCGATACTGCCATTAAAATGGATTGCTTGCACCAATCCACTTATTGTACGGCTTTGTTCAGCCTGGGTAGTAACTCTGGGAAAAGCTAATTACGTTCATATACTAATATAAAAAACGCCCCAGCACATTCTTAGTGATTTGATCAATAATGGGGTCGGTGCTTCCAATCGCGGGCGCTAAGGGCGCAGACCTGCCATCATCGCGGTAATATAAGCCATAAGCCCATCCTACTGTTGAGGCATTAAAGACTAAGCCACCATTGTTGTTTGGAAACGGTTCACTTAACACCATTGTTGCATGCCCATTAGGACAGTTAATATTACATAATTTAGCATCAGCAATGCCTAATATAGTGGTGTTGGTAGGGGTTCCATCTGTTCCAGATACTTTATATTGTCCTTTTGCATTGATACTATACAGTGCACCATCGGTTTCATAACCAACAATAGCCGCATTTTTTCCAAATGAAGCGCCGTTTGTCAATCCAGTATTATTAAAGAGCCAATGATTTGCATTGGTTACTGTATAAGCGCCATAGATATTTGTTTTGTCGGCAATATACACGCCACTCCAAATATCATTGACAAATCCAGCACTTCTAAAGCTGACGCCAATTGATAGGTTTTCTGGGCGATTGGCACCTTTGGGATCTGACCATAAACTGGTTACTGTCGCATCGTTTTGTAAATCAGTATCAAATAACACGGGATCGTTTTTTAAGGGATTAGCGCCAACAGCCAGCTCTTTATAGGTAACTATATTGTCACCTTCAATGCGTGTTTGCCACCACATGGTATTACCACCTAAAATGACGGCGTTACCACCGCTTCGAATAAAATTATCAAGATTGTCACGTTGTTTCTTAGACCAGTATTCACTATGGCCAGCAATGACAACCTCTGAATAATTAGATAAAAGCGCAGGATCCTTTTCGATATCCATTAATGATGCATACTCAACGGGGATATTATTTCTTTTAGCCCATATCGCGAAGCTTTGCTCAGGATATCCGACGTAATTCTGGCCTGGTCTTTTCAATGAAACTGAGGGGGATGCTAAGCCGTCACTTGAACTGTCAACATACGTTGATTTTCCACCCCAATTGTTATAAGCCACGTTGGTTGGGGCGTTATCCAAATATAAAATTTGCGAGAATGAGCTTGGATTGGCCATTTTAACAGTAAAAAAAGCATAACCCAAAAAGCTATCAGATGGATTAAACATTTGCACCATATAAAAACCCGATGGCCAATTCGCACCAATTTTAATGGCGGTGGTTTGTTGCCAGCCCGCCCCATTAACATAGGCCATGTTATTAGTTGTTTGAGGGGTACTTTTAACCCCGACTATAGTTGTAATATATGTGGCAGGTGCCGAATCCAAACGGTAAATCTTTAAGTTAAAGGTTGGTGTGGCGGTATAATCGGAATAAAGGCCGATATTGCCACCTTGTTTGATGCTAAAAGCATCAAAATAAAAATTATTCGCTGTATCAAATCCGTAAGACGCAGCGGAAAAAAGAAAAATGCAAACGCTTAAAAAGAATTTTTTGTTCATCACTAAATCCTCGCTTATAAAGTAACATACAAGATCATTGTATTTAATAATGCAGTATAACAGGATGAGCCTAGTTATAGGGACTACAAATGTGATTTTTAGTTTTATGGTACATAATGTAACCGAATGAAATTAAAGTGTAATTTTTTTTGAAAATGGCTTGTATTTTTTTTTGTGCGCTATTGCTCAAAAATATATAAGAATAATCTGACGCTATTTGTTTTAAAAAGGTAAAGTATAACAAAATAGCCTATCGGTTATGTATTTGTATGACGCGGGGTATTGTGCTGTAAGCCTTTACGTTCCTATTGAGCGTCTAATCCTTCCTTCTGTCAGATTTTCCCCTATAGTATTTTTGTGGCTAACGTCACAAAAACACCACTTTGTGTTCAAGCGCATCACGCTTAATTTTTTAATGAGCGCATGATCTCGACTGCTTAAAGCACTAACGGACACTCTCTCAAAAAACCTCATAATACAATTGCATACTCTGCGTGTAGTGCGTGGTGTTCATGCTTGGTGCGTTATCCTGAAAGGAGATATTTATTAAATTAACAGGGACGTAGAGGGTATTGTTGATTATAAATTTATCTTGTTATGTCTGACGCACCTACAAAAATTGAAAATTTAATCTATCCTTAACTTCATCATCACGATTTATGATCATCGCCTTGTTTGAGTGTAGATGTGTACTGGGTTTATTGCCGCTATTGTTTAAAAAACGGCTGGCTGGATAAAGTACATTTACGTTAGGCGTGCGTTTATGCAGTAATGAATAGTGGTAGATTTTGGTTAACAATACGTTAAGAACTGTAATTTTGTTAGGAGTGGGTTAATGCGTTTAGGTCAATTGGTAGGATGGCTTGGTTTTTTTGTATTTTTTGGCGCGATGGTTAATGTGTCGGCAAAAGAAAATGCGGGTGCTGAGAACTTAACACCTTATCTGGTTCAGCCTGGAGATGTTCTTGATATTATGGTTTGGAAAGAAGAACAGTTGCAAAAGGAAGTTATGGTAAGACCGGATGGTTTTTTATCTTTTCCTTTGGCGGGTGAGGTGATGGTGCAAGGCAAAAGTTTCACACAAATTCAAAAGATGCTCACCGAGCGTTTAAACGCGTTTATTCCCGATTCGGTGGTAACGGTGTCGTCTAAGCAATTATTGAGTAATAAAATATTCGTGGTTGGGAAAGTCAACAGACCCGGTGAGTATCCGCTGGTTCGTGTAACGGATGTTACGCAGGCATTGGCGATAGCGGGTGGCTTGTCATCTTTTGCCGACCCCAGTGAAATCAAGATCCTACGCAGGGACGCCAGAGGAGTTCAGCAGGCATTGCTGTTTCGGTACGGTGATATTGAAGACGGTAATGACTTAAAACAGAACATCCTGTTGCAAAGCGGTGATTCTGTGGTTGTTCCTTAATGAATCATTAGTAATAAGGGGATATTCAACGTGATGTTACTGCGCCGTAAAGTATGCTTGATCTTTCTTGGCTTATTAAGTTTGCCAGCAATGACCATGGCCAGAGAATTGTATCTTAAGCCTAGTGTGCAGGTGCGGCCATCGATTGATGACAATAGCCAATTGATCGAAAAGAAAGAAACAGCATCTGGCTATCAAGCGACTTTTTTGGGCGTAGGTGGGGTGCGTTCGGCAGTGTCTAATATTGCATTGACGGCTTCGGCGGATGTGTATCGTTATTGGGGACAGCAGGGACTGGATCGTGAGAATTATAATGTGGGTGTGCATGCTGATCATAATCTGAGCGACCGACATAAGGTAGGCTTGGGCGCAGATTACACGTCAGATACCAGTTTAAACAGTGAGACTTCATCAACGGGGCTCTTAATTGGAAAAATAGCCCGGCAACGTTTTAATATTGCGCCGAGTTGGAGCTACCTGTTATCAGAAACAAAAATAGTGAAAACAGGTTATGGGCATGAAGAAGTTGATTATGCTAAGACAATAAACAGTGCTTTAATAAGCTATAAAACAGATTCCGTGCTTTTGAACTATAGTGATACATGGGGTAAGGCTACTCGTTACAATGTGGGCGTCAATGCTATGCGCTATGATGCAGCTGACATTCAAACTAAAACGGATAATGTTAGCCTTACTGGTGGTGCAGAACACGCCTATTCTGAGACGTTAAGTTTTAATGGCATGGCGGGTGTGCGTAAAACCAATACCACGACGACACAAGGAACAAGGAATTCTTATGGGCCATTATTAGGGGCAGGCGTCACTAAAAAATTTGAGCGTGCTGATGTGGGGATTGATTACACGAAAAGTATCAGCCCTTCGGGTATTGGTGGTTTTTTAGACATTGATACGGTTAATGTTAATGTAAATTACCGTGTGACCGAACATCTTAAAGTGATGTTATTGGGCAGTAGGATATCAAGTACGACGACTAATAATACTGGTGGGAGTGCTACATTTGATCGGCAGTACTACTCAATAGAGCCTAAAGTCGCTTGGGTATTTAATAAGCAACTAGACCTTGTTGGCGGCTACCGATACCGTACGCAATATTATACGTCTACATCTACGTCCACGTCGAAAAACAATAGCGGCGATAACGTTATCTCAACTACCTCAAGTGATAGTAGTGCGGCATCAAATAGCGTGTTTGTGTATCTAGACTACCATTTAGATGAGCTGACCACCAATCGCTTTTAAATAGTTAAAAAAAGGCAGTCAATTTTTTATTACGATCACCAATGAGCAGCGACAAATGATGGAAGAAGATACTAAAAGCATTCAGGATTATATCCAGATCTTAAGGCGGCATAAAAATCAAATGCTTCTGATTGCGTTAACTGTTTTTTCCTTAGCGTCATTGGTTGCCTTTAAGATGCCGTCTGTGTATAAATCGATTGCAACGATATTGATAGAGCAGCAAGAAATTCCACAGGAATTGGTACGATCTACCATTACCAGTTTTGCCGATCAACGTATTCAGGTGATTAGCCAGCGGGTAATGAGCAGTGAAAATCTTAAAGCGATTATCGATAAATTTAATCTTTACGCTGACATGCGGAAGACGAGTAGTTTAGAAACATTATTTGAAAATTTTCGTAAAGATGTGCAGTTGGAAATGGTCAGTGCAGATGTTGTTGATCCACGTAGTGGGCATCCTACGCAAGCAACTATTGCTTTTACCTTGGCATTTAACAGCACCTCGCCGCAGTTAGCACAACAAGTTGCCAATGAATTGGTTAGTTTGTATTTAAACGAAAATTTAAAGCGTAGAAATTTAGCCGCGTCAGAAGCCACTGATTTTTTAGCACTTGAATCAGAAAAATTGCGCAATCGTATTACGGCGCTGGAAACAGATTTGGCGAAGTTTAAAGAAGCCAACGCCAATTCATTGCCGGAATTACAAGAGCTAAATATGCAGTTAATGGATCGTACTGAGCAGCAAATGACGGATATTGATAGACAAGTCAATGCGCTGAATGAACGAAAATTATATTTAGAGGCTGAATTGGCGCAAATTCAGCCTGTTATGTCAACGTTCACCTCGACAGGTGAACGCATTTTTGGTGCAACCGATAGATTGAAAGCTTTGCAGGCTGAATACATTACCTTGTCCGCACGTTATGCGCCTACACATCCTGATGTCATTAAGATGGAGCGGGAAATTAATGCTTTGCAGAAAGAGGTAGGTGGTACGGATAAAATTGAGCTGGTGTACCAAATAACCCAGAAAAAAGGCGAACTTGCGGCTTTATCAGAGCATTATGCAGCAGGGCATCCCGATATTATTAAATTGCAAAAAGCCATAGCGGGCTTGGAACGGGAATTAAATAAACCGGAAAAAAGCCTGTTAGCAGCAAACACGACAGCCAGACCTGATAATCCAGCTTACATTCAGTTGCAAGCACAATTGCAATCCGCCAATGCTGATCTGAATGCTATTCGTGCGTCAAAAGCACATTTAATTGCAAAACTGAGTGAGTTTGAAAAAAGTTTACGCTCAGCCCCTCAGGTAGAGCGGCAATATCATGAATTAACGCGTGATTATGAAAATGCCACCATCACCTATCGTGAAGTAGCGGCTAAGCAAATGGAAGCAGATATGTCGCAAGCCATGGAAAAAGGCAGTAAAGGCGAGCATTTTTCATTAATTGAGCCGCCTTTATTTCCGGAAAGACCGTTTAAACCTAACCGGACAGCTATTGTATTTTTAGGCTTTATCGTAGCGCTCGGTGCTGCTTTAGGATTCGTTTTAATCAAAGCAAGCTTTGATCCAAGTATTTATGGCTCAAAAGCATTGCAAGCTATAACTGGGGCGCCGCCGTTGATGGTGCTGCCGTACATTGCAAACAGTCAAGATGACTCAAAAAAACGCCGAATGCAAAGAAATGTATTATACGGTGGGTTGCTAGCAGTTCTTCTCGCGGCGCTACTGTTGCATTTTTTGGTAGTGCCTCTTGATGTACTTTGGTACACGCTATTAAGAAAACTTGGGTATAACGGTGCGACGTCTTAATGAAGGCGTCACGTTTGGTCTATAAAATAAAGCTGTGTTTAGTCGGCTTTCAACGAGTACTACGTCATTAAGGTTAATATGGAACTGCCACAAACACCTGAGCAAGATTTTTTGCTGGAAAGACAGATGAATTCAAGTAATGTCATAAAAAAGATGGTTGCTATTGATGATATTGTTTATCAACAGACGCCCGTTATTACTATTGATCGTCAAGTATTATTGGATAATCGTGTTGTGGCGGCTATTGAAGACGATCCGCGCGCCGATGTATTTAGAATACTGCGAACTAAAGTGTTGCAGCGGATGCGTGCCAATAACGCTACTGTGCTGGCCATAACCAGTCCTACTAAAGGTGTTGGAAAGTCATTCGTGGCGGTTAATCTTGCAGCCAGTATCGCGATGGACAGTAATTACTCGGTACTATTGGTTGATATGGATTTAAGACGTCCTAGCGTGCATCAGTATTTTGGATTGACGCCAAAGTTTGGTTTAAGTGATTATTGTTTGGATAATAAGCCAGTTGCGGAGTTATTAATCAATCCTGGTATTAAATCGTTAGTGATATTACCCGCGGGTAAGCCAACGAAACGCTCGTCTGAATTACTTTCTAGCGCTAAGATGCTCGCTTTTTCTGAAGAATTGAAATGTCGCTACCCTAATAGAATCGTTATTATTGATTTGCCGCCTCTGTTACTTACTGATGATGCCATGGCTTTTATGGCGAATGTTGATGCGTGCATATTGGTGGCGGCAGAAGGGCAAACTAATAAAGAAGAGCTGGAGCGTAGTTTGCAATTAATCGATAAGAAAAAATATCTGGGTACAATATTAAATAAATCTACTGAGAATAAAGATGATGATTATTATTAATAAAAGAACAGGTAGGTATAAATTATTTCTGTGATTATTATAAATAATGGCAGCATTAATTACTTATAAAGTATGGTGTTTCTAACATACGAATGATGAGTTCGTTATTTTTTTGGTAGTTCTATTGTAAATGACGATTGCCTTCTTATCTTCTTTTTAAAAAGTAGATTCGAATAGTTACTTGTCGAGTAATATGGTGGTTTTGTTTTTATGAATATCTTAATAAGAGAGTAGAAGATGAATATTTTTATTAAAAATAAAACAGATAAAAAATTATTAAATATTATAGTATTTATGTTTTTTTTCATTGCATCAATTACGGCGTATGCTGTAGAGCCTACCTTATATGCTTCATTTGATAATGATTTAAATGCGGTAAGAGGTAGTGTAAAGATACCTGCTGGTTCCGTTTTATTTCCATCATTAAAAAAAGGTAAATATGGGAATGCCTTGGAGTCAGGATTATTGAAAGGGTATATTACTTATCCAACCAATAATGTTATTAATGTTAATGAGGGCACGGTTGAGTTATGGGTAAACCCCGTAGATTGGACGCCAGATGATAATAATTTTCATGTGTTTTTTGATGTAAGAGGTCAGGGTGCTTTTTATTTGTATAAGTATTACCAAGACAGTAAGTTGCTTATGCTATCAACGCTCGACAGAGGTAATGGGCCTTATTATTCAAGTTCAAAAATAGTAACATGGAAGCAAGGTGAATGGCATCATATCGCTGGAACTTGGTCGGCGAGTGGTATTCTACTTTATGTTGATGGGGTTCCTGTCTCATCTCAGCCCGTTGATGCTATTTTCCCCAAAAATCTTGAAGAGTCTTTTACCATTGGTGATATACCTTGGAGTTCAATCACCAGCACTAAATCACTGATAGATGAATTAAGAATATACGATAAGGCGTTAACACCTAGGCAAATATTGGCGCATTATAATAACGATTTTAATAGTAATGTTTTCAGTGAAGCGGCTATTAAAACCAGTTATGTTATAAATAAAAAAGATGGTGTTATAGACTATAGTTTTTCGAGTGATACTCCCTTAAATGATAAGAAATTAGATGTTAAGCTGGAGGTTAAAAAAAATAATAGCTCAGTTTATAAGTCTGAATTTACCTTAGATAATTCTAAAAATGATACAAATCAATATGTGCCTTTAAAAGACTTTTCTCCTGGAGAATACACGCTTATTTCAAGTGTATTTTTAGATGGAAAGTTATTGACCACAAAGGAAATGAGTGTCGTTATACCTGATGAAGCATGGCTATCAGATAAGAATGTAAAAACAACTGATTTAGAAATGAGTGCGGTACCAAAACCGTGGACGCCTTTAAGCATTAGTGAGAATGTATTGGATTTGTGGGGTAGACAATACAGTTTTGTGGAGTCAGCGTTACCCAATCAACTAGCATCAAACGGAAAAAATTTATTATCAGCACCAATAAGTATTGCAGCAAAAAGTCTTTTTAATACGACGACGCTGAAATCAACGCCAGCGGTATTTAATCTCAATGCTCAAAAATCACAAGTTGAAATAACCAGTAAGTTCTATAAAAGTAATATTGATGAAACTGTTTTATATGTTACCAATAAAACTGAATTTGATGGTTTATCAACCATTACATTAACAGTCCCCGTGTCTAAAAATAGCCTAAGTAATGAGAGCTTGATAATTGATATCCCTTTAGAGAATGTAAAATACAAGCACAAATGGGAAGAATGGGGGCAATGGAATAAAGATG
>JAPLRW010000165.1 GCA_026398935.1 Methylococcales bacterium | reverse complement strand
CGCATGATGGGAGAGGAGGCGTGCCGTTTGCAATTATTAGCGCAAGCCGAACACACTGAAATAGCTTTGATTGAAGGGGTGATGGGGCTGTTTGATGGTGCGTCTGGTGTCGGTGGTGAAGGCTCTAGCGTGGATCTTGCGCGCGTAGTGCATAGTCCGGTTATATTGGTCGTGGATGCCGCCGGGATGAGTGGCACTATTGCCGCGTTAGTCAGTGGGTTTGTGCAATTTGCTGCACAAAAACAGGTGTGCATTTCCGGGATTATCGCCAATAAAGTAGGCAGTGCCTATCATGCCGAGTTATTGAAAAATGCATTGCTTGAGTACGACTTGCCCCCATTAGTGGCTTGGATGGAGCGCAACAGTGAATCGTTAGGCGAGCGACACTTGGGGCTAAAACCACCTGTCAATGCGAGTATTCCCGATTTCTCAGCCTTTTTCCATATTGATGCGCCTGCTTTGCTACAGGCTTTTAAAGCGATAACGCCGATCCATATTAGCCCGATTACAGCTACACAACGACTTAAGGGTAAAACCATCGCCGTCGCTAAAGATGAGGCGTGTTGTTTTATTTATCCGGCTAATGTAGATTGGTTACGGGCTAATGGTGCGGATGTGGTGTTTTTCTCACCCGTAGCGGGTGAGGTTGTGCCTGACGGAGTGGATGCTGTTTGGTTGCCTGGCGGCTACCCTGAGCTGCATGTGCAAGCATTGTCTGTCTCCGCGACTTGGGCATCTTTAAATGCTGTTGCGAATGCCGGAAAACCTATTTTGGCAGAATGTGGTGGGGCAATGTTATTGGGCAAGGCAATTGTAGACATTAACGGCAAGCAGTGGCCAATGGCGGCAATGTTTCCTTTTCTGTCAATTATGCAACCACGCTTAGCCTCACTGGGGTATAGAGCAGATAAATCCGGCGTGAGAGGTCATGAGTTTCATTATTCAACGCGGGAGAATGCGATGGAATTGATACCAGCCTTTGATGTTGAGCAGGGGGATAACGGTGTTCGGTATAACAATGTCAGGGCATCGTATATACACTGGTATTTTTCCAGTGAAACCGAGCACGTTGCGCGATGGTTTAACGCAGATTAGCCTCAACTTAAGGCAATCAGGGGATTTTTAGGCGGGAGGTAGAAGAAACAGTGCCGCTATTATTAAAATAGCAGCACTGTTCTACGCATGTTTACCGAGTAAGAATTTTGTTAAACAATTCCGTAATCGGTTGCTAGTCGGTCTGTTAAGTACGCGTGTAATACCGACTTATTTTTTGATTTCTTCAACCGCTTTTGCTGCGTCATTGGCAACCGCTTGAGCGGCACCTTCAACTGCTTGGCCAGCTGCTTCAGCGGTTTTTTCTGCACCAGTAGCGATAGCCGTGCCAGTGTCTTGTGCAGCATTTACTGCTTGATCAGCTGCATTGGTTACATTTTCTTGTACCGCAGTAGCCGCTTCGCCAGCAGCTTCTTTAGTTTCTGTAACAGCTTGTTTACCTGCATTAATGACTGGGCCAAAACCGCTATTAGCGGCTGGAGCAGCTGGAGCAGCTACGCTAGTGGCATTATCAGCAGTTTTTTGTTCTGAACCTTTATCACAACCGACTAACAATGAGACGGCAACGAGACTGCTAAGTAAAAGAATGTTTGATTTCATGATTAGATACCTTAATGGGTTTATAAAAGAAAGTTTAATGCCGCAACACTGCGCACCAAAACGGGTATTGCTCTAACAATAATGGTTTTTGTGAACCATGCATTTATAAAGTTTTCAAGCGCCATTTTACAGGTAACTTCCTTAACCGCAAATTAACAAGCTCAAAAATATAAAATACCTTCATTTGGTTTTGGATACTGTAACAATTACGCTCGATCGGGTCATTGTCCATTTGCACTCATAATGCCTGAATACCGGCTAAAAATTGTTCTGCATCTTTAAAGCCAATTACTCGAAAACTGCTTTGTTCAACTTTGTCGAGGCCAAAAAACAGCGTCGCAGGGGGGCCAATAAGGTTAAACCGCTTCAGTAGCGCTTGGTCGTCAGCGGTGTTCTCGGTCACATCTGCCTGTACGAGTACCATATTGCTCAGTCGCTTTTGTACCCTAGGGTCGGCAAAGGTGTAAGCATCCATTTCTTTGCAGGAAATACACCAGTCAGCGTAAAAATCCAGCATAACCAGCTGCTTATTTGCACTGGCTTGTTGAATAACCGCGTCCAGTTCTTTACTGGAACGGATGCGTTTAAATGCTATCGCTGTGCTGGCTTGGGCGGATTTAGTCATGCCGACGTTTTGCAAAGGTTTGAGTGGGTTTGTATTGCCGATGCCGAGTCCTAGTAGCAGAATGACGCCATAAATCAACATCATTAAGCCCACACCTTTCCACAAACGACTCCAGTTAGAGCTTTGTTCGGGTAAGTTATCCAATGCGCGCAAGTAAACAGCGGAGATAATCAGTAACATGGCCCACAGTAACATGGTCATAGGCGCAGGAATAATACGCTCTAACATCCACACCGCAACCGCCAGCATTACTACGCCAAATACGGCTTTGGTGGTGTTCAACCAATGTCCGGCTTTAGGTAAAAGCTTGCCTGCTGATGCCCCTAAAATCAACAACGGTATTCCCATGCCTAAGCCCATCACAAATAATGCCGAGCCACCCAGTAAGGCGTCTCCCGTTTGACCGATATAAATCAGCGCACCTGCTAACGGAGCCGCAACACAAGGCCCTACGATAAGCGAGGATAAAGAGCCCATAAATGCCGCCCCCCAATAGGAACGGTTGCGAAATTTTTCGCTGGAATTATGTAGGCGGGATTGTAATGCTTTAGGGACTTCAAGATGGTAAAAACCAAACATAGACAACGCCAGCAATACGAAAATGGCACTGAATAAAGCAATGATCCACGGTTGTTGAAAAGCGGCTTGTAAATTACTGCCAAATAACGCTGCCAATACGCCAAATACGGTATAGGTTAAAGCGCTTGCAACAACGTAGCTTAGGGAGAGCAAAAACGCAGTTAAAGTGGTTACTTCACGACCTTTGCCGACAATAATGCCGGATAAAATAGGGATCATTGGAAAGATGCACGGTGTAAACGCCAGCAACACCCCAAAACCAAAAAAGCTCAATAAGGTCAACCACAGTGATTCCTTATGCAACGCTTGAATAATCTGATCTTGTTCAGAAAGCGTAGCGGGTGCTTGCGGTGCGGGACTGCTAATGACATTACCCGCAGCGGGTAAGCTAATGGGGAGCGTTTTCTGCATGGGTGGGTAGCACACGCCCCGCTCGGCGCAGCCTTGAAAGTCCGCTTGCACATTTAGCGTTAATGGCGCTTGTGTATCGCGCAGTAACGGGATGTCAAAATCCAGTTCACGGTAAAAAATCTCTACATTCCCAAATGCTTCATCATGCTGTGGTTTTCCGTGTGGAATATTAAACGCGGCGAGATTAACACCCAAATTTTCACCTAAGCGCACCTGTATCTTTTCACGATAAAGGTAATATCCCTCAGCAATAACCCAGTTGACATGCAAGGTATGCGCATCTTTGACGCTAGCAAAAAATTGAAAGGCTTGTTCAGCCGGTAATAACGTGTCATTCAAAGACGAGGAGGGGTGTTTTTTTGTTATAAGCAACAAGGGATCAAGCGGTGCTTGGCTGGTCGCGGCGGGCAGGTTTAAGGTAAACACATTTTTTTGCGGCGGATAACAAACACCGACATCCGCACAGCCCTGATGCTGAACCTGTATTGTAAAGCTAGTGACATTAGCCGTATGGGTGAGGGGTATGATAACTGTAGCATTATTACGATACACCACCATATCGCCAAAATTATCATCATGCTTGGTTTTTCCCATCGGTAATACGGGAGCACCCAAGGTGACATCCGGCGTTTTTGACACCACGACAATTTTGTCACGGTATAAATAATAGCCCTCGCTGATGTCCCATTTCAGCTCCAGTTGCTCAGCACTGAGCAGCGTTGCGGAGACCTTAAACGCCTGTTCGGCTCGGAGCAAGTTTTCTGCACCCACGGCAAAAAGCGGCGTATTAAACAGTAAAATAAAGCTAAACAGGGTTAGTTTAAAGATAAGCATGTGTGATCCAGTGCAAATAAGCGGGTAGAGTCCTTGGAGCGTGTGACCTAAAAGACGGCTAAACGTTCGTAATTCTGCCATTGTAACAGAGGGTTTATTTCTGTTTTAACGGATGCGCCTTGTTGCCCCGTTATTTACAAAATAGCCCGTTGAAATTTTTCCAATAGGCCGCATAATTTAATAAGCGGCAGGCCGATTAAAGCATTGCTATCTTCAGAAAGCACTTTTTCGAATAATGCGACCCCTAAGCTTTCTGCTTTGAAGCTTCCTGCGCAATCAAAAGGCGTGTCCAAGTCGATATAGCGCTCAATTTGTGACAGGGTTAATGGTTTAAAATAAACGTAGGTTATATCCAAATCCGTTAGGTATTGGCCTGTGTTACTATTTAATACACAGACACTGGTGAAGAATTCAACGCAATGACCGGAGGCGAGTTGTAATTGCCTGATGGCCGTATCCCGATCACCCGGTTTTGATAATAGCCTGTCTTGTAGCACTGCTACCTGATCGGAGCCAATGATTAAGTGCTCTGGATAGCGGTTTTGTAACGCATGTGCTTTAGCGATACCTAGGCGCACCGCTAATTGTTCAGGCTTTTCTTGTGCAAGCCTTTCCTCATTAACAGCGGGTGATTCGGCGATAAAATCAATTTTTAACTTATGGAGTAATTCTTGTCGATAAGGTGAGCTTGATGCGAGAATTAACGGGTTAGCAGACATAAAATATAAGCCTTATTGGGGGTATCATTATGTTAAAATTCATTACACTGTGTTTGATAAAGTAGTTAAGTATGACTGATTTTGATCCTGATCATGATGACGGTGGTTTAGCTTTACAAGAAGCAACCCCAAAACTGAAAAAACCACCCCTTTATCGGGTTATGTTATTAAACGATGATTTCACGCCCATGGATTTTGTGGTGGAAATTTTGATGAGTTTCTTTAACATGTCTGAGGAAAAAGCAACACGCGTCATGTTGCAAGTGCATACAGAAGGTGTTGGGGTTTGCGGGGTATTTTCTAAAGACGTTGCAGAAACGAAAGTTTGCATTGTCAATGAATACTCGCGTGAACATTATCATCCCTTAATGTGTTCAATGGAAGAAGCTTAAATAATTGGAGACCTTATGTTAAGTAAAGAGCTTGAAGTTTCGCTAAATAACGCCTTTAAATATGCCCACGAAAAGCGGCATGAATTTATTACGGTTGAGCATTTGTTATTGGTGTTACTGGATAATAGCACGGCCGAACCCGTACTTACCGCCGTGGGATGTGATGTTCCCTTGCTTCGTCGTGAATTGATTCAGTTTATCGAACAAACCATGTCGTTGATTCCTAAAGGTGTGCAGCGTGAAACGCAGCCAACATTAGGATTTCAACGGGTTTTGCAGCGCGCGGTTTTTCATGTGCAAGCCACGGACAAAAAAGAAGTAACGGGGGCTAATTTATTCGTTGCCTTGTTTAGCGAACAAGATTCTCATGCGGTGTATTTACTCAGTAAACTGGATGTTACTCGCCTCGATGTCGTGAATTTTCTGGCGCATGGCGTATCCAAACATAATAATAACCCTGAAGATCAGCCTGAGTCTTTTTCTGAAGCAGAATCTGAAGCGGCAGAGGCAAGCGGATCGCCATTACAAAAATACGCCTCTAACCTCAACGAAGAAGCCATTCAGGGTCGTATCGATCCACTCATTGGGCGTGATCTTGAAGTAGAGCGAACTATTCAGATTTTATGCCGCCGCCGTAAAAATAACCCCTTATTGGTGGGTGAAGCGGGTGTGGGCAAAACAGCGATTGCCGAAGGATTGGCAAAACGAATTGTTGAAAAAGAAGTGCCTGATGTTCTATTGGATCATGTCATTTATTCCTTGGATTTAGGCGCGTTGGTCGCGGGAACAAAATACCGCGGTGATTTTGAAAAACGTCTAAAAGCGTTATTAAGTCAGCTGAAAAAAGAGCCGCGTTCGATTCTTTTTATTGATGAAGTGCATACTATTATCGGTGCAGGTTCCGCGTCAGGCGGTGTGATGGATGCCTCTAACCTGATCAAACCCGTACTAGCATCGGGACAATTACGCTGCATTGGTTCAACGACTTATCAAGAATACCGCGGTGTTTTTGAGAAAGATCACGCCTTGGCGCGTCGCTTTCAAAAAGTCGACGTACTTGAGCCATCGGTCGAAGATACCATATTGATTTTAAAGGGTCTGAAATCACGCTTTGAAGCACATCATTCCGTAAAATACTCGGCGGATGCCTTGCGGGTTGCTGCAGAATTGGCGGATCGTTATATTACTGACCGACACCTGCCGGATAAAGCCATTGATGTCATTGATGAAGCCGGCGCAAAACAACAGTTACTCGCGCCGAAAGACCGCAAAGAATTAATTGATACGCAAGAGATTGAGGAGATTATTTCCAAAATTGCGCGCATTCCTGCAAAATCAGTGTCGTCTAACGATAAAGAAAAGCTGGAAAATCTTGAGAAAAACCTCAAGATGTTAGTGTTTGGTCAGGAAGAAGCTATTTCAGCATTGGCCTCTGCGATAAAACTCTCCCGTGCAGGATTGCGTGATAGTCAAAAAACCATTGGTTCGTTCTTATTCGCAGGCCCCACAGGTGTAGGTAAAACAGAAGTAACACGGCAACTGGCTAAAGTATTAGGTTTAGAGCTAATTCGCCTGGATATGTCTGAGTATATGGAGCGTCATACCGTATCGCGCTTGATTGGTGCGCCGCCGGGCTATGTTGGTTATGATCAAGGTGGATTGTTGACGGAGCAAGTTAATAAGCACCCGCATGCGGTATTGCTGCTGGACGAACTGGAAAAAGCGCATCCTGATGTATTCAATTTATTGTTACAAGTCATGGATCATGGCCTGCTAACCGATAATAACGGGCGCAAAGTTGACTTCCGCAATATTATCCTAGTCATGACCACCAATGCGGGAGCAGAGGAGGGTAGTCGTGCCTCCATTGGCTTTACGCATCAAGATCATGCTACCGACAGTATGAAAGTCATCGAAAAAGGGTTTTCTCCCGAATTTCGTAACCGTTTAGACGCCATTATTCAATTTAAACCACTGGATATTTCAATTATTGGTTTCGTGGTCGATAAATTTATCTTTGAACTGGAATCGATTTTACTGGATAAAAACGTCACGTTAATGCTTGAGCCAGAAGCGCGTTTATGGCTTGCAGAACATGGCTGCGATCCTAAAATGGGCGCTAGACCGATGGCACGTTTAATTCAGGAAAAAATTAAAAAGCCATTGGCGAATGATTTATTGTTTGGAAAATTGGCTCAAGGCGGGCATGTGCGTATCTATGTGCAAAGCAATGAACTTGCGTTTGCTATAGAAAGCAAAGAATTAGCGTTGTCAGAGTCACACGTTTAACAATTAGAAAGACCAGCCACTAATCCCGTAGTAATACGGGATTAACGCATACGGAATGTTATACGGCCTTTGGTTAAATCATACGGCGTCATTTCAACTTTTACTTTATCACCCGTTAAAATACGGATATAGTTTTTGCGCATTTTTCCAGAAATATGTGCAGTCACGATATGTCCGTTTTCAAGTTCAACACGAAACATCGTATTAGGAAGCGTGTCGATGACTTTGCCTTCCATTTCAATTTGGTCTTCTTTTGACATGTATTAATTCCAAGCAATTAAAACCGCCAATGATAACATAAGCCCGCTAGCAACAACAGAAAAGTCTATTGCTTATCGACAATTATCACGATTTGCGGTAGTACTGGTCAGATTGATCTAAATTTAACCCTTAAATGATCGGCAGATACATTACTGCACGCAGCTTATACTATAGCCAGACTCAAAGCAGCTAAAGAGACGGATTGATTGTGAGTTATCGTTATTTTCAGTTGATTGTCCTTGGTTGCTAACACAAATCATTGATGATGAGTTTTTTCCTGATTAATAGTTTTTATCCGCATAGTCTGAAATGGTTAATAGGCCGTGTGGTTTTTTACGGGTAGATGGCCAACAGGGCACATGAAATAGAGATGGCTTATTGGGCTATTACTAATAATTTAACATAATATACATTATGCGAAGTTATGTAGGGGT
>JAPLRW010000122.1 GCA_026398935.1 Methylococcales bacterium | reverse complement strand
ATCTGATGATTGCAGCCTGATTTTCCTGGTAACGTGATGTTATGCTGTACATTTAAATTTTTGATTCCCTCAGCATCGTTAATCGCTTGGTAGATCTCTTGAGCCAGCTCCTCATATTCAGTGTTTTCGTTTGTCATTGAGCATCCAAGGTAAGTAGTACAAAGGCATAACGTTAAGTAGGCACCTTTTTAGGTGTCTACTATTTGAAGAAAGCTGTAAGGTAGTATCACCAACAGGTAAACAGCCCGATTTTATTAAATATTACAAACGCATAGACATGACGATAAACTTATACGCCTGTTCCTCCGGCTCTTCAATAAAACAGGTACTCGCGTTGGCAGCAATATTTAATGCCGCCATGTCTGAATTAAGATTAGAAACCGCATCAAGCATGTATTGAATATTGAAGGCTATCGATAAAGAATCTCCGGAATATTCACACAAACATTCTTCTTCGGCCTCTTCGTGTTCCGGATTATGCGCACTGATTTTGATACTATCGGTGGTAATATCAAAAGAAACGCCTTTAAATTTTTCATTCGATAAAATAGCCACACGGGATAGGGTTTCTTTTAAAAGCTGCTTTGGCACTAGAATGGTATTTAAAAAAGGCTGGTTAAATACTTTTGCATAATCAGGGTACTTGGCATCAACCAATTTAGCCGAGAAAATTAAATTATTAATATATAGCCGGATATTATTCGCCGAAAATTCAATTTTTATTTCGGTGTCTGAGTCATCCAATAAGCGCGCCAGTTCAACAACGCCTTTTCGCGGCAATACAATTCTCGCTTCGTAGCCGGTCGGTTGTTCCAAAACGTCTTCATAAATAGCCAGTCTATGCCCATCCGATGTCACCATTTTTAATTTTTGATTGGATATGTTGAGCAATAACCCATTCAAATAAAAACGTACATCTTGGTTTGCCATGCAAAAAACCGTCTTTTCCAAGGCTTTTTTTAATTTTCGCGCGCTAATAACAAACTGATTATTAAACTCAGTCTCTACAAATTTAGGGTAATTTTCAGCGGGTAATGAGCTGAGCGAAAAACGGCTGCGACCCGATGATATTTTAATTTTATCGTCTTGACGTTCGATTTTTATATCGGCTTGATTGGGTAAAAGCCTGCAGATGTCTAAAAATTTTCGCGCAGGAAGCGTTATAGCGCCAGCTTCAGCAGGATCAATATCAAGCTTAGCGATAATTTGAATTTCTAAGTCAGTTCCTGTGAGTGTTAAGGTATTATTCTCTATAACAATAAGTACGTTAGACAAAATAGGCATGGTTTGCCTTTTTTCGATAACACTGACAATCTGTTGCAGTGGGCTTAAAATCTGTTCTCTATTAATAATAAATTTCATAAAATATCTATATTTACTACGGCTATTAGTGTTTTATAAGCTGTTGATAACCAATTTTATCAACAAGGTAGGTTAGCTATTTAGGCGTCCATTATTTACGCTTAATGCGATAACGTCCTCAGCAAGTTGGCGTAATCTTCTGAAACCTTAATATCACTTTCTTTTAATTCATTAACACGCTTAACGGCGTTAATGACGGTAGTATGATCGCGCCCGCCAAACGCATCGCCAATTTCAGGGTAACTGTGCGAGGTTAATTCACGTGCCAATGTCATCGCAATTTGACGGGGTCGCGTGACCGATTGCCGTCTATTCTTGGACGATAAATCCGCTATGCGAATTTTAAAATACTCGGCCACTGTTTTTTGAATATTATCGATATTAATTAACTTATCTTGCAAAGAAATTAAATCGTGTAATGCTTCTTTGGTAAATTCGGTGGTGATCGGCTTGCCGGTAAACTGTGCATTAGCAATCACCCGTCGCAACGCCCCTTCTAAATCACGCACATTCGAGGGGATACGTTTGGCAATAAAGAAAGCCACCTCTTGAGGCAAGTCCACATTCACTTGATGGGCTTTTTTCAGCAAGATAGCCGCCCGCGTTTCAAAATCAGGCGGTTCAACAGCGACCGGAAGCCCCCAACCAAATCGAGATTTTAAGCGGTCTTCTAAGCCCACTATTTCTTTAGGGTACTTGTCGCAGGTTAAAACCACTTGATGTTTTTTTTCTAATAAGGTGTTGAAGGTATGAAAAAATTCTTCTTGCGAGCGCTCTTTACCGGCAAAAAACTGAATATCATCGATTAACAAGGCATCAACGCCACGATAATACTCTTTAAAGGTATTAATAGAATTTTGCTGTAACGCCTTAACCATGTCCTGTACAAACTTTTCAGAATGCAAATAAATCACATTCGCGGAAGGTTTTTTTTCCAGAATAGCATTGCCAATGGCGTGCATCATGTGTGTTTTACCCAGCCCAGATCCACCGTATATTAACAGTGGATTGTACGCTTTCCCCATGTTTTCAGAGACTTGTATGGATGCGGCTTTCGCTAGCTGGTTAGACTTCCCTTCCACAAAATTTTCAAAGGTAAAGGCTCTGTTTAAATTATTAGGCCGAGATTTGTTCGTTGCAACTACTGGTGCAGCTGGTTTACTAAAACTTTTAGGCGGCGCAGATTGTTTAGAACCAATTTCTAATTGCAGCGTTAGTGCACCATTTGAAAAATCATGGATAACTTCTTCTAATTTTTTGAAATGGTGCTGCTTAACCCAATCTAATACAAAACGATTCGGTGCTAATAAGCGAATTTGGTTTTCAGACTCCACCGCTTGTAAAGGTCTTATCCATGTACTGAAATCAGCGGCAGAGATTTCATTCTCAAGCTTAGCAAGACAATTATTCCAAATTGGACTCATTTAATGTAAAAATAGTAATAAAGGTTAAAAGTATTTAGCCGAAAAGACTGTACAACAGAATAAAAGTACGCTGTAGATTGACTAGCCAGAGGTTTTATTCTATCATCCGTAGTCTTTTTTATCCGTTTTTTGTTAACGCTCAACCCTAAAGGATTTTAGTCCCATGAAAAGAACTTACCAACCTAGTAAAATCAAACGTGCCAGAACGCATGGCTTTCGTGCAAGAATGGCAACTGTCGGCGGTCGCCGCGTGATCAATGCTCGTAGAGCAAAAGGCCGCGCAGAATTAACCGTATAACTTGACTGAGGAATGCTATAGTTTTCCTCCGCGTTTAAGATTACGAAAACCTGCTGAATATAAAAAAGTCTTTGCCAATCCTTTAAAATTTACTGACAAATATTTTACCTTGTTAGTGGCAGTGAATGAATATGAGCATTCACGATTGGGGTTGGCAATTGCCAAGAAAAATATCCGTAAAGCAGTGGATCGTAATATTCTCAAACGCGCGATTAGGGAAAGCTTCAGAATGCATCAACAGCAACTTGGAACTCTTGATGTTGTGGTGTTAGCTAGAAAGGAGGCTCTCCATGTACCGTTGGTGCAATTAAGAGACTCTTTGCAAAAACAGTGGCTAAAAATAATATCCCGATGCAATTCACACTCATAACGCTTATAAAGTTTTACAAGTATTTTATAAGCCCATTGCTGGGCAATAGATGTCGTTTTTATCCTAGCTGCTCCACTTATGCACTTGAAGCACTTCATGTTCACGGAACATTTTTAGGCGCCACCCTCACCCTCAAAAGATTATTACGTTGCCATCCGTTTCATCCCGGTGGTTTTGATCCCGTTCCAGAAAAACTTGGTAATAAGAATGGATAATATTAGATTTGTACTAGTCGTTGTATTTGCAATGCTTTCAATTCTGCTTTGGCAAGCATGGCAAATGGATTATGGCCCTAAGCCACCCATGAGCGCTATTGAGCAACCCATTGTAAACACTAAAGCCGATTTACCAGTTGACGGCGCAGCGACCACAGAACCGAACAATACAGCTCTGCCCGTTATTGACGCCACAAAAGGCAAAATAATTACCGTTAAAACAGATGTTTTTAACGTAGAAATTGATACTCAAGGTGGAACTTTAGTTAATCTTGATCTTGTCAAATACCCCGTTGACAAAAAAAATACCAGTGTTGATAGCATACGCAATACATTGGGGCTCGATAAAAGTGAAAAAAACTTAACCCCTATTCGTTTACTGAATAGCAATGCTGAAGATTTATTTTTAGCACAAAGCGGCCTGATCTCAAACAGTGATTCTGCAGCTGCTGCCAATCATCACAGTGTGTTTACCGCCGCTCAAGACAGCTACACTCTGACGGAAGGACAAGACAAATTGGATGTTCCATTGACTTGGACGGATAATCAAGGATTGGTCGTTACCAAACTATTTACCTTTACGCGCGGCGATTACGCTATTAACGTAGAACAAAAAATAGCCAACAACGCACAAAAACCTTGGAATGGCAGACAATATACCCAATTTATCCGTACACCGTATACTGATCCAGCGGGTAACAGCTTTATTAGAACCTATGCTGGTGGTGTGGTTTACACCGAAGAAAGCAAATATCACAAAATCAAATTTGAAGATATGGCTGATGAAGATTTCGCTGCCACCACTACTGGCGGCTGGAGTGCGATGATTCAACATTACTTTGCTTCTGCTTGGGTGCCACCCGTTGATCAAGAAAATCACCTGTATACCAAATCATTAGGTGACGCTAAATTTGTCATTGGCTCGTACTCACCCATTATCAGCGTAGCGCCTAATACAGAAGCGCAATTAAAAGCACAATTATTTGCAGGCCCTAAAATTCAGCCTATGCTGGAAAAAGTAGCCAAAGGATTGGAGCTTACGGTTGATTATGGCTGGTTAACCGTTATTGCTAAACCCATCTACAAGTTACTGAATTTCATTCATGACTACATTGGCAACTGGGGTTTTTCAATTTTAGGCGTCACATTATGTATTAAATTACTGTTTTTCCCCTTATCGGCGGCCAGTTATAAATCAATGGCCAAAATGCGGAAAATTCAGCCGCGCTTAAAAGATTTACAAGAGCGCTACCCTGATAGACAAGTATTTAATCAAAAAATGATGGCGATGTACAAAGAAGAAGGTGTCAATCCTTTAGGGGGCTGTTTACCAGTTTTAGTCCAAATTCCCGTTTTCATCTCGCTCTATTGGGTACTGGTTGAAACCGTTGAGTTAAGACAAGCGCCTTTTGCGTTATGGATACAAGATTTATCTGCACAAGATCCGTATTACATTTTGCCGATTTTATATGGGATCACCATGAAAATTCAGCAAGGTTTAAATCCTGCGCCGATTGATCCTATTCAAGCAAAAATAATGAAAATGTTCCCTATCGTGTTTACATTTTTCTTCTTGTTCTTCCCTTCTGGATTGGTTTTATACTGGATAATGAACAACACCTTATCCATTCTGCAACAATGGTATATTACTAAGCACATTGTTGGTGAAGAAAAACCACATCACGTTGCGCATTAATTGAAATAGCCACCTACGTGCATTTTCAAGCAACAGACACCATCGCAGCAATTGCTACACCGCCAGGAAATGGCGGTGTAGGCATTATCCGCATATCTGGCGCACTTGCCTCCGTCATTGCACAGCACTTATTTCCTAACGCCCCCCTCCTCCCTCGACAAGCGATTTTTTCAACATTTCGCGACAGCAACGACGCCATTATCGATTCAGGCATCAGTCTTTATTTTCCAGAGCCCGCCTCTTATACCGGCGAAGATGTCCTCGAATTACAGGGTCATGGTGGCACCGTCGTTCTCGACATGCTATTACGACGCGTTATCGAACTGGGTGCGCGCCTAGCTCGGCCAGGTGAATTCACCGAACGCGCGTTTCTGAATAATAAACTCGATTTAGCGCAAGCGGAAGCGGTCGCCGATTTAATCACCAGCAGTACCGAACAAGCTGTCCGTTCTGCACAAAACTCTATGCAAGGCGTATTTTCGACAAAAATCAACCAACTGGTTGAAGACTTAACCAGATTGCGCATATATATCGAAGCCTCTATTGATTTTGCCGATGAAGAAATTGATTTCTTAACCGAAGGCGGCGTAGAGCAACAATTGCTTGAACTCCTGGATCGTATTCAACAAATACAACGTACCGCCAAACAAGGTCGCTTATTACATGATGGTATGACTGTCGTGCTGGCCGGAAAACCCAACGCGGGAAAATCCAGCTTACTGAATGCCCTTGCCGGTTTTGACGCCGCGATTGTCAATGAAATCGCCGGAACGACACGGGACATCATCAGAGAACGCATCCAGCTGGATGGTATGCCGCTACACATTATTGACACCGCCGGCATTCGCGAAAGCGACAATGCCGTAGAGCAAGAAGGTATACGCCGAGCGCATGCCGAAATACAAAAAGCCGATATAATATTGCTGTTAATGGATGCGCAAGATGCCGACCCACAAACCGCGACCAGTCTTCTGCCTGATTTAAGCAATATTACTGAAATTTATAATAAAATAGATCTTGTTGGTCAACAGCCGAGCATCAGCAAAACACCTACTGGCACTAAACTCGCCCTATCTGTTAAAACGGGAGCAGGTATCGACTTGCTTATTCAGCACCTAAAAGACAGTGTTGGCTTTACCGAAAGTACCGAACACGTCTTCATTGCCCGCCGAAGACACATAGAAGCCCTATCGCTGGGGTATATGGCCGTGAATAATGCACTAAATCTTCTACGGACTAGTCATGCTGGCGAATTGATTGCAGATGAGCTGAGGCAGGCGCAAAACGCCTTAAGTGAAATTACCGGAAAATTTACCTCGGATGACTTGTTGGGCAAGATATTTTCAAGTTTCTGTATTGGAAAGTAACAAGGTAAAACAAAAAAAGGGAGGCATCATGCCTCCCTTTTTATAGAATAAATAGCTAATCGTTAGATTAGAAACCGATTCCTAAATAACCGCCAGCAGTTACGCCGTCAGTATTAACACCATTTACGCTGCT
>JAPLRW010000134.1 GCA_026398935.1 Methylococcales bacterium | reverse complement strand
TTTATTCAACGAAAATTAGCGCATTAAGCTAACGGCCTCATCCTGCTGATGGCTTTACGCTACTTGTTCACGGCTCTAAAATCGATGTGGTAAAAATCGGTATTGAAAAAACTATCTGTTTGATGGTAGTGTTAGGCGATATTTTAAGCGCGTCGATAGTGTTGGTTGGTTGCTGTGACATAAATGAATCAAGATTTCTGTATGCAAAATAGATAACTTAATCTAAATTCAGTGATTAAAAACAAGTACAATGGGCATTTTTATAGCATTTGGGGTCGGTTTTGGCTAAAAAAGTAATTCGGATTGCAACGCGGCAGAGTCCGCTGGCTTTGTGGCAGGCAGAACATGTCGCCAGTGCTTTAGAACACGCCTTCCCAGATATAACCACCGTGTTGGTTAAGATGGTTACGCGGGGTGATAAAATTTTGGATGCGCCACTGGCTAAAGTGGGTGGAAAGGGCTTGTTTGTAAAAGAATTGGAACAAGGCATGCTGGAGGATATTGCGGATATTGCCGTGCATTCCATGAAAGATGTGCCAGTAGACTTTCCCGATGGTTTGCATCTGGCGGCGATTCTTCAGCGTGAAGATCCTACCGATGCTTTGGTGTCGAATAAGTATGCATCTTTAAATGCGTTACCTGCCAATGCGCGTATTGGTACATCTAGCTTGCGCCGTGAATCGCAGATTAAAGCGCAATTTCCTGATGCGCAAATTTTACCGTTACGGGGTAACGTAAATACCCGTTTGGCCAAATTGGATGCAGGGGAATACGATGCGATTATTCTCGCTTCCGCCGGATTGAAACGTTTAGGCATGGCGGCGCGTATTACCGAAACATTACCTCCTGAAGTAAGCTTGCCTGCGATTGGACAAGGGGCGATTGGGATTGAGTGCCGTACGGATGATGTTGCGATTAATGAAATGTTACAGTCTTTGCATGATGCTGATACGGGCATTTGTGTATCAGCCGAACGGGCGATGAATGCGCGTTTGAATGGTGGTTGCCAAGTGCCTATTGCAGGATTTGCAGTGTTACAGGATGGCCAGTTATTTATGCGCGGTTTGGTCGCTAGTCCTGATGGAAGCAGGGTTTTTCGCGCGCAACGGCTAGGCGCACCTGCTGAGGCAAAGGCTATGGGGACTGCTATTGCAGAAGAGCTATTGGCATTGGGTGCGGATAAGGTTTTGCAAGAGCTCTACCTTTGACCACTGTATTGGTGACGCGACCTGCGCACCAAGCCGAGCCATTATGTCAGTTATTAGAACAACATGGTTTTTTAGCGGAACGGCTGCCGTTACTTGAAATCAAGCCGTTAAGATTGACGGATATTGATTTGCAGATGTTAAGCCGTAAGCCTGCTATAGATTGGTTTATCTTTATCAGTGCTAACGCGGTAAATTTTGCGCTCATCGGGAATGATGGCAAAATACGCGAGCATTGTTTAGCGGCGAAAATTGGAGCGGTAGGTCAGGCGACAGCTAACGCATTGACGTGTGCGCATATAGCGGTAGATGTTGTGCCTGAGCAGGGTTTTAACAGTGAAGCGTTGTTAGCTAGGCCTGAATTTCAGTCGCTGCAAGGTCGGCGCTGTGTCATTATCCGGGGCGTAGGTGGTCGTGAATTATTAGCCGAAACATTGCGAGCGCGGGGAGCGCAGGTTGAGTATTTAAATGTGTATGAACGGCAGCCATCCGCGACTGATCCTTCGAGGGTGATGGAATTGTTGCAAGCAAAGACTTTAAATGTCATAACAATAAGTAGTGCGGAAGCGTTACAGCATTTGCTGGCATTGTTACCTGCACCGTCTGAGCAAGGTCAATTGTTAAACATCCCGTTGGTTGTTATCAGCGACAGGCTCCGTTTAATTGCCAGTACACTCGGATTTAAGTGCATCACCGTGAGTAATGGGGTGAGTGATCTGGACGTTTTTAAAACAATTATAAATTTAGTGAGCGGAGAATACAGTGGCTGAATTAAGTAAAGAACAACCGCATATCGATGCGAAACCCATTCGGCAAAAGCGTTCGTGGGCTTGGTTGTGGATTGGTGTGGTTTTGCTCGGCTTGCTGGCGTTGGGCGCGTTGGTTTTTTATTTTGATTTACAGCATCAGGGACAGCAAAAGGGCTTAACCGAAAAAGTTACCTCGGATTTAGGCAAAAAAGACCAGCAAATGATGGAATTAACCCAACAAATCAGTGGGTATCAAACACAGATTGCGGCTATTCAATCGCAATTAGCCAATATAGAACAATCTTCCAGTGGCAAGGATACCCATTTTAATAAAGCGATGGACGATTTGTCCAAATTGTATGCGGATAAATTAGAGCTAACACGCAGTGAATTAAAAACCTCTATTGACCAAGTGCAACGATTATTAGGTAAAACGCGCACCGATTGGATGATAGCAGATGCCGAATATTTACTCAGTGTGGCAAACCAACGTTTGTTATTGATGGGGGATGTCGCCACCGCAAAGCAGGCAATGGAAGCCGCTGATGCACGCTTGCGGGAAAGTGAAGACCCTGCAGTTTTTAAGGTGCGTGAGCAACTGGTTAAAGAGATGGCGGAATTAAATAAGGTCACTGTCTTGGATGTCGTTGGGCTGTATTCAAAAATTACCGCATTGCAACAGGCGGCGAATCAATTAACAGTGCTTTTACCGTATGTTGGTAAACAGGAAAAATCCACTGAATCGCCTCAGCAAGCGTCAGACAGCTCTGCGGATGCGGGTTTGATTGATAAAGCGTTAGTGGGTATGAAAGGCATTGTCTCTATCAAACATTCGGCGTTACCGGTTGCAGGTATTAT
Organism: Methylococcales bacterium; assembly: GCA_026398935.1. Taxonomy (GTDB): domain Bacteria; phylum Pseudomonadota; class Gammaproteobacteria; order Methylococcales; family Methylomonadaceae; genus SXIZ01. The sequence continues at coordinate 12,617 of JAPLRW010000134.1, read as the reverse complement.
CAGTAAAGAAGAGGCGCAATTCAGTTTGCAGCAAATAAAAGTCAGGTTGGACATGGTTAAAATGTCGCTTTTACAACAGAATGATGCGTTATATTTGGCCAGTATTAATGATGTAAAACAATGGTTAAATGAGAATTTCACGTTGAATGCGGCGGGTAATGATTTTTTAAAACAGCTTAATGAATTAGAAGCTATAAAAGTTCAAAGCCAGCTGCCGAGTATCAGCGAGTCTTTAAAGGCATTGAAAGCGATTACCAAGACACGGATTGAAACGGATAAGATTTTACCGAAAGTAGCGCCAGAAATAAAAATACCTGCCGCTGTAGCGCCTGTTATCCCGGTCGAACCGATTAAGCCCGTTGCTGATGCTGCTGTGCCGCTGGTTGCCTCGCCACCTGTTGCGCCGATTGCGCCAGTCCAGCCCTGAGCGAGAAACGTATAATGAAAAAAATAGTTTATTTGCTGATTGCGCTGAGCGTCATTGTCGTGGCTTACCTGTTGTTTCAGTGGGTGGGAAACTTACAGGATCATGGTTCGGTTTTAATTGGTTTTAATGGCTGGTCGATTGAGACCTCGGTGGTGGCTTTTGTGGTGACCTTGTTAATCTGTTTTAGCGTGTTTTACATGCTCTTCAGGTTGCTGGGCTGGTTATTGAAAACGCCGGGCAGGGTAAAAGCGCGCGGTAAAAACATTAAGTTTAATCGCTCGCAAGATGCCTTAATCGCAGGCTTAGTGGATTCGGCGGAAGGTAACTGGGAAAAAGCAGAGAAAACGCTGATTAAACACGTTACGCACAGCGGTGCGCCGTTAATTCATTATTTAACTGCCGCAAGAGCCGCGCAATCACGTGGTGCATTGGCTAAGCGAGATGAATATTTGCGTCAAGCAGCCGATCATGCCCCAGGTTCAGAATTTGCCGTTGGATTAACGCAAGCGGAGTTACACTTATCTGAAAATCAGTTTGAACAGGCGGTGGAAACGTTATCCCGGTTGCATTCGATCAATCCAACCCACGCCAGCGTGTTGAAATTATTACATCAGGCCTATAAAAAAGCGGGCGACTGGGAAGGTTTGCGGAAATTGTTACCGTCTCTGCATGAGCAGAAGGTATTAATGGAAGCGGAAGTCAAATTATTGGAAACGGAAGTATTCAGTGCCAAATTGAAAGACATGGCGGCGACTGGCGATGTAGCACGTATTCAAGAGGTTTGGACGGCTGTTCCTGAGCACATTAAAAGTATGCCTGGTATTTTGGCCATTTATTTTGCGGCGATGATTGATTCCGGCGCGGGTGCGAGTATTGAAAGCGATTTAGTGAGTGTCTTGAGTGGTCGTTGGAACGCGACGTTATTGGCGTTGTATAGCAATCTGCAGACGCAAGATATTGATCAGCAATTAGTGATTGCTGAGCGCTGGTTACCAGCGCATCCGAATGATACGCAATTGCTTAATTTGCTAGGGCGTTTAAATTTAAAATTGGGTGATTTGGCGCAGGCAGAGCAATATTTAAGAAAAAGTATTGCACAAGAACCTTCTGTACAAGCATTGCAAACGCTGGGTGATGCGTTATTTAAAGAAGGTGACAAAGATAAAGCCGCAGACTGTTACAAGCAAGGCTTGGTGTTGGCATCGCAGCAATTGGATTACTATGTTGGCATGGTGACAGATTAGTGGATTAATTATTGCTGTATCTCGTCAGTACTATAAAAACCGCCCCATTCTTTGTGAGTTGGGCGGTTTTTTATTGCGAGCGGTTGCGGTCTAAAAGCGCATGTCAATCGGACTGTATCCATAGACGGCATTGAGATGATGCAGCCAAGCGTGTTGTCCGTGTTGTTTCCATAGTGCAGTGATTTGCTGCTGGATTGTTTGGTAGGTATTGAACAGGTTGTTGTCATTGGGTAGTTCGCTTTTTAATTGCATAATCAAATCCAGCCACATTTGACTTGCACCCATGATAAAAACTGGCCAGGTTTTTTTAATTGCGGGCGGCCAGGTTGTATCGCTGGTATCTTCCCGCTTAGGCTTTAGATTTCTGTCGAGTGGATCAAATACTATTGCGGTAATCTGTCCTGATTGTTTTAACGCCATCGTGTTGGAGTTATCTGTAACGCGAGCATAGATTTTCTCGGCGGTGTGCGCGGAGCTGTAAACGATAAAATTAAAAGTATGGCCAGTGGCATCATCTGCGGCTCTGCGATGGAAGCGCCACGCTGTAATCTGAGGGCGAAGCTCGCTGAGTATTGGCGCAATGATTTCGCCAGCAATGAGTGTACCAATAGTCCAGTCTGGCTCACTATCACGTTGCCATTGGAGGTGAAAGCTAACGGATCGCCAGCCTATAGTATTGCTATCGGCTATATTGGCGGCTATTATCGGTTGTTGCTTTGGTGGGAGGCTAGGTTGCGGTGATGCGCAAGAGAGAAGTAGGCTGCTCAGTAATGCCAGCGTTAGCCAGTGGGTATTGAAGCGCATAGTGATCGTCAGGTGATAGCGGTCTGTGGAAGGGTATTTTAAACAATTATTGTCTGGATAAATGTAAATAAGTGTATGCAGGATAATCAGCTTTTAAAAAAAGAAGGTGTTAATGGGCGGGTGGTTGCGTTGTGGAGTCTTGCGCTGGCGCTGTACCTGTTTTATTTGCTCCTATACGGAAGCAGTTTACCGTAATGCTATTTTAGCCGTTGGTAAAATACTCCTAGGTGTGTATGTTTTATGGTTAGTCTGGTGCTTGCGATTAACAGCACATAAGTGGCTAAAAATCAGTGTATGGCTGCTGTTTGCGGGGGTGTTGACGACTTACTACAATGATATGGTGAAGATTAGTATTGAATACGTGCATTTTATGCAATATTGCGGGCTAACGATAGTGGTTGCGTATGCTTTGCGCGGTCGGGCATTATTAGCCTGCGCGGTGTGCTTATTGGCGGGTTTTATGGATGAAGTGTATCAAACGCTGGAGCCGGTTAGTCAATTGAATTGGCGGGATGTTGGCTTAAATGTGACGGGATGTGTTTGGGGATGGTTGCTGCTATGGACGCTGAAGACAGACGTTGTTTCGTCGCGATAGGTTAATGTTGCCTGTTTGCTCATCTGGGGGCTTGTCGCTCATGTAGCAATAAACATGAACGACTTAAGTCTGTCGTTGTGCGCTTAGTCTGTAATGCTTAACGCGATTTCTTGTGTTAATGCATTTACTATTTTAAAGCAACGCAGTGCCAAAATCCCTTTCGTGTCCAAGGAAATGATGAAATGCAGGGCGTCAGGATAGGCAGCCAGCTGCACATCTGTTTTGGAGGGTGTGGCAGGGCCAGTGGGGTGTGAATGGTAAATGCCAAATAAAGTTTCACCTTGTTCGCGCATGTGAGTTAGGGTGGTTATTTGTTGTTTCGCATCTAGCAGGAAGCGTGTTTGCGGTTGTGTTGCAATGTTTTGGATGGGATAGCAGTGGTAAGGGATGGTGTCGCGTGCTGCAATTAAACCGCATACTTCAATGTCGGGTGTGGCTTGAGCGGCGTGCAGTAATTGCTGCATGAGCTTGCGAGATATGGTGATTTCCTGTGGGCTGGTTAAACTGTCATAGGGGATGGGTGTGGTATCGCTCGCGTCTTGACTGAGCCATTGTCCGCAGGTGACTCTGGGGTTGCCTGACAAATCTAAAAATGTTTCGACGTGTTGATACTCAAATTGCTCGAATAATGCTTTTACGTGTGTTTTTTGATTGTAACCGTGCTCAATAATTAAAAATCCTTGAGGATTAAGGTGCTGGCGTGCAGTGTCAATGAGGTGTTCTATGTCATGTAAGCCGTGTTTTGCGGATACCAGTGCGGATTGAGGTTCAAAGCGCAAGTCACCTTGATGTAGGTGGGGATCCTCGGCGGCGATATAGGGTGGGTTGCTGATGATAAAATCAAAATGGGTTTCTGGTAGGCCATCAAACCAGTTGCTTTGATAGAATTTGATGCGGCTGGCATGGTGCTTTTTGGCATTTAATCGGGCGACGTCCAGCGCCTCCTCTTGAATATCACAGGCCAGAACTTCAATTTCCGGGCGCTCGGTGGCGAGAGTGATGGCAATAATGCCAGAGCCCGTGCCCATATCGATGATTTTGAGTGCGGTGTTGCGGGGAATGCGTTTTAGGCTAAGTTCGATGAGTAATTCGGTATCATGGCGTGGAATGAGTACGTGGGGGTTGACGGCAAACTCACGTGACCAAAATTCGCGTCTACCGATAATGTAGGCCATCGGTACGCCTTTGATGCGTTGTTCGAGCAGATGGTTAAAGGCATCTATTTGTTCGGGTGTTAACGAGTGTTCTGGCCATGCGCGCAAATAAGCGCGCTCTTTATGCAGTATTTCGCTGAGTAATATTTCAGCATCCAGCGTTGCAGACTCTGATGAAGATTCTAAGGCTTTGGTGGCGCGAATGAGTACGAATTGAATGCTTGACATAGGGGTTATTCATCGCCTAATTGGGTAAGAAGTTCGGCTTGGTGTTCACTGATCAGGGGATGAATGATGTGTTCAAGTCCGCCTTGCATGATCTCGTCTAATTTATAGAGGGTAAGGTTGATGCGGTGATCAGTTAAACGGCCTTGCGGGTAATTGTAGGTGCGAATACGTTCGGAACGATCGCCGCTGCCGACTTGCAGTTTACGATTGGCAGATTGTTCTGCATTGTGTTTTTCCTGCTCTGCGGCCAATAAGCGTGATTGTAATAACGACATCGCGCGCGCTCGGTTTTTATGTTGCGAGCGTTCGTCCTGACATTCAACGACGGTACCTGTTGGTACGTGGGTAATACGAATCGCCGATTCGGTTTTATTAATATGCTGTCCACCTGCGCCCGAAGCGCGATAGGTATCAACTTTTAAATCGGCCGGGTTGATGTCAAACTCATCCATTGTTTCGGCTTCCGGCATAATCGCGACGGTACATGCCGAGGTATGTACGCGGCCTTGCGACTCGGTGTCGGGGACGCGTTGTACGCGGTGTGTGCCTGATTCAAACTTTAATTGTGAATAAACGTTGTTGCCGGACACGCGTAGAATAATTTCTTTGTAGCCGCCATGTTCGCCGTGATTTTCATTGATGGATTCTATCGTCCAGCCTTGCTTTTCAGCATAGCGATGGTACATGCGCGATAAGTCGCCAGAAAACAGTGCCGCTTCATCTCCACCTGTTCCTGCACGTATTTCCAGAAAAATATTGCGATTGTCGTTAGGGTCTTTCGGTAGTAGCAATAGTTGCAGGGTTTGTTGTAGTTGCTCTAAGGTGTTTTCTGCGGCTTTAATTTCTTCTTTCGCAAGTTCGCGTAGTTCAAGATCGCTGTCTTTTGCCATCTCTTGTGCGGTCACTAAATCGTCTTGGGCGTTGGTGTAGTCGTGATAACACTCTACCAGTGGGGTGATTTGTGCGTATTCTTGACCGAGTAAGCGAAATTTATTCTGATCGCTTTGTATTTCAGGCGATGACATTAAGGCAGAAATTTCGTCAAATCGATCAGTGAGTTGTTCCAGTTTAAGTTTTATAGAAGCTTTCATTACGTATTATTTAATTTAAAGATTTCGCGGGCAGCGATAATAATATCGTGCCGATCATTGTTGCCTGCTGCTCTAAGTTGGGCGCAAGGCGTGTGGATAATTTTGTTGGTTAAGGTATGTGCCAGCTTGGTTAAGATTTGTTCTGGGTCTGCGCCTTTTTGTAGGGCAGACAGTGCTTTTTCTAAGGCTTCGTCGCGCGATTCTTCCGCTTGCATGCGGTAATCCGCAATGGTATTTTGAGCGCCTTCTGAGCGCAGCCAAGCCAAAAAGGTTTCCACTTGCGTGTCGATAATTTCTTCTGCTTTTAGCGCTTCCACGCGTCGCGCTTGCAAGTTTTTATCAACGGTATTTTGTAGATCATCTACCGTATAAAGATAAACATCGCTCAGTTCGCCCACTTCTGCTTCAATATCGCGTGGCACAGCAAGATCAACCATAAACATTGGCTTGTGTTTACGTTTTTTAATGGCGCTTTCAACACGACCTTTGCCAAGAATGGGCAGTGGGCTAGAGGTGGAGGATACCACAATGTCGGCTTCTGCCAGATGCTCCGGCAGTTCCGATAGGGCAATGGCGTAGCCGTTAAATTGTAAAGCAAGTGCGTGTGCTTTGGAGTAGGTGCGATTGGCGATAATAATGCGCCCGATACCTTGGCGGTGTAAGTGACGGGCGGTGAGTTCAATGGTTTCACCCGCACCAATCAGGAGTGCAGTTTGCTCGCTAAGGCTATTAAAAATCTGTTGCGCAAGTTGTACGGCGGCAAAGGCAACGGAAACTGGGCTGGAGCCAATGGCGGTATCGGTTCGAACTTTTTTAGCGGCGCTAAAGGTGTGTTGAAAGAGTCGGCCTAATTGTTTATTGAGTGTGCCAGCTTGGCAGGCGGTTTGATACGCAGTTTTCATTTGCCCAAGAATTTGCGGCTCACCGAGAATCATGGAGTCCAGTCCGCATGCGACGCGGCTCATATGGCGAATGAGGGCGCTGTCGGTATAGCTGTATATATGTGGTACAAATTCAGCGGGGCTTGTGTGGCGGTTAGTTGCCAGCCAGTCGATAAGAATTTGAGGGCTAGCGGATTCTGCTTTGCAATACAGTTCGGTGCGGTTGCAAGTGGATAAGATAGCCGCCTCCGATATTTCGCGTGACTGCCAAAGGTCGCGAAGTGCCGCGTCGATAATGTCAGCGGGAAATGCAAGTCGTTCACGAATGCTAAGCGGTGCAGTACTGTAATTGATTCCGATAGCGAGTAATGTCATAGGCGGATAGTGATTTGAAAGGCGTTTTTTAGGTATTATAGCGACTTTATCCCAATAGAATAAATCAGGGTGCAGAAATATCGGCTTTTCTGTTACTCTATTAGCGATATTTAAGTGATTAACACAGGATTTCTGAGTGACTATAGTTAAAGTAATTTCTTTTGTTATTGTGGGGTTAGTGACGGGGTGCGCGGGTGAGTCGATACAAGATACACCGGTTGTCGAGCCAGTCGTAAAGGAAGTGTCTGAGCCCGCTAAAGCACCAGAGGGTGCTGCGCAAGCTAAAGAAAAAAAGGCAGACATGAAGCCAGCTCAAAAAAAAGCCTCTGCTACAACGATTGATCCGAACGTGATGTATTTGCTTTTAACGGCAGAATTGGCTGGGCAGCGTAATCAGTATGCGGTTGCTTTGGAAGGCTATATGCAGGCGGCAACGCGTGTGGATGATCCTCGCATCTCTGAACGAGCCGCAAAAATTGCGGTATATTTAGAGGATAATAAAAAAGCGGACACGGCGGTTGATCTATGGTTGCGGCAAGATGCGAATAACTTGGATGCGCAATCGCTGGGTGCGTTAACGGCACTTCGTGCTGGGCGTAAAGATGCTGCTTTAGAGCACTTGGATGCGTTGTTACGGCTGGATCCGGCGGGGTTTGACAATACCTTGCTAGAGCTATTGAAATCTTTGGGGCAGCCTGAAAAAATCGGTTTTTTGTCGGCTGTTTTAGATGATTTGGCGGTTAAGCATCCCGATCAGGCGGTGGTTTATTTTGTACAGGCATTGTTGGCAATGCAGGGTAAGGAGAATCAATTGGCCGCTGTTAAGTTGCAGCGTGCTTTGGCGTTGCAGCCTGCTTGGGATAAAGCGCTAGTGGCGCAGTCGCAATTGGCTGTGCTTAATGGTGATCTTGATGGGGCTGAGGCTTTATTGCGTGATGCGGTTAAAAAATACCCTACCGATCTTAGATTTAAGCGAATGTTGGCGCAAGTATTGGTTAAGGCGTCAAAATTTGAAAGTGCAGTGGCTGAGTATCATGTTATTTTGAAAGAGCATCCAGATGATGGTGACAGTGAGTTTTCGCTGGCCTTGTTGCATTTGCAATTACAGCAAGATAACGATGCCAAGGCGTACCTAGAGAAATTGGTAGGGCGGGCGGAATGGGCGGCTCAGTCGGCGTATTATTTAGGGAAGTTAGCAATAAAAAACGGCCAAATGGACAAGGCGCTGGTGTGGTTTGACAGTGTGACGAGCGGCCCGTTTGAGTTTGATGCGGCGTTGTCGGCGGTATCGGTTGTATTGGAGTTGCAGCGTTTTGATGATGCGCATACGCGTCTGGATAAAATGCTGCATGCTTTTCCAACTCAGTCAGTGCGGTTGTTGGCGATGCGGGCGGAAATATACAGTGATCAAAAGCAGTACGGTAAGGCCTTTAAGTTATTGTCTGATGCGCTGCTTAAGGCACCGGAACAAAAAGAGCTGCTGTATTCGCGCTCCTTGGTTGCTGAGCGGATGGATGACTTGCCCGCTATGGAAGCTGATTTGCAGACGATATTGCGTAAGTATCCTGATGATGTGGCAACTTTAAATGCATTGGGTTACACCTTGGTCAATAAAACGCAGCGCTTAAAAGAGGCGGAGCGCTATTTACAAAAAGCCATTAAATTGCAGCCTGATATGGCGGTTATTGTTGACAGTTATGGCTGGTTATTGTTTAAGCAGGGGCAGTATGTGCAAGCAAGAGATTATCTGCAGCGTGCGTACGCTAAGCAGCCGCAAGCAGAAATTGCTGGTCATTTGGTCGAGGTGTTAATGAAACTTAATCTCAAGAATGAGGCTAGGTTATTATGGGAAAAGGCGTTGCAAGCGGAGCCTGTGGATGTGTATTTACTTGAACTTAAACGGCGGTTTTTTGCAAACTAATCAGGTGTTCGTCCGTTATTTAGGGTCGGCTGCTTTGTTACTAATGCTGGCTGGGTGTTCAGTAACGCCGGAATTACCGCAAGAAGGGTATGGGGCGGTTTCAAAGCAGCATTTAAGCCAATTGACGCAATGGAAGCTGGATGGGCGAATGTCCATTACCAGTCCTGATGATTCGTGGTCTGCAAATGTTGAGTGGCAGCGTCGAGCCGGAGAGGACAGTATTCAGTTATCAGGCCCTTTGGGGCAGGGAGCGGTCATTATTCATCTTGGTGCGAAGGAGGTGAGTATTGATGATGGTGATGGACGGTTGCAACACTCCAGTGATCCTGATCTTTTTGTGAAGGAGCGCTTAGGTGTTTTTGTGCCAGTTCGTGCCTTGTCGTATTGGGTAATTGGTTTGCCGGATCCTTCGCGTGAGGTGCGCTACACTGCGCAAGGATTTGAGCAGGAAAATTGGCAGATAGAGTATAAAGAATGGCAGTCTATTGCGGGGCGCTCGATGCCGCGAAAGGTCACTGTGGTTAATGACAAGGTCAAGTTAAAGTTGGTGTGTGATCAGTGGGTGATTGGATAATGGCTGCGGAAAATGAAAAATCGGGTTGGTTGCTTAAGTGGCCTGCTCCTGCGAAGTTGAATTTGATGCTCCGCATTGTTGGTCAAAGAGAGGATGGTTATCACTTGTTGCAGACGGTGTTTCAGTTTGTCGAGTGGTGTGATTGGTTAAGTTTTCATCCTGTTAACGATGGAGTGGTGCGATTGAGTTCGCCTACTGCTGGTGTGCCAGAGCAAGAGGACTTAATTGTACGTGCCGCTAACTTGTTAAAGCACGCGACTGGTTGCAAGCAGGGTGTGCAAATATCCGTTGAAAAGAATTTGCCCATGGGTGGCGGGTTGGGCGGCGGTAGTTCCGATGCTGCTACGACATTGGTGGTGTTGAATAAATTGTGGGGCACGCAGTTGTCACGGTCAGCGCTGATGGCGTTGGGGTTGCAATTAGGGGCGGATGTGCCTGTATTTGTTAATGGGCATGCTGCTTGGGCTGAAGGTGTGGGCGAGTTATTGACGGATATTGATCTTCCTGAGCATTGGATTGTTATTCTAAAACCTGCGTGTCATGTCGATACAAAAGAAATTTTTTCAGCAAAAGGGTTGACAAGGAATAGCAAACGAATCACAATGGACGAATTCGTAGCAGGTGAGCAAATTAATGATTGCCTTGCTACGGTTCGGAAGCTTTATCAGCCAATTGGTAATGCTCTTGATGATTTATCTTTATACGCAGATGCAAAGCTAACAGGGACGGGGGCTTGTGTTTTTGCGGAGTTTTCTTCGAAAGAGCAGGCTGGTTTAGCTTATAGCGCGTTAAGCGGAAAATGGCAGGCGTGTTTGACGAAGGCGATAAATAGGTCATCAGTTTATGCTGAAATAGAGTGGCTAGATAAAAGTTAGAATATTCAAATTATTGGGTCGTCGCCAAGCGGTAAGGCACGGGGTTTTGATCTCCGCATACCAAGGTTCGAATCCTTGCGACCCAGCCATTTAACTTCACTGACACAATTCTGCTTTTAAGGGGTGCTTGAATGAGTGAAGCCTCATTGATGCTGTTTTCAGGAAATGCAAATTTGGCCTTGGCACAGGGAATTGTCAAAAAGTTAAATATGCGATTGGGGATGGCGGCTGTTGGACGTTTTAGTGACGGTGAGGTTGCGGTCGAAATTCAAGAGCATATACGGGGAAAAGACGTATTTGTTATTCAGCCGACCTGTGCTCCAACAAATGAAAATTTAATGGAATTGTTAGTGATGATTGACGCGCTTAAGCGGGCGTCTGCATCTCGAGTTACGGCTGTTATGCCTTATTATGGCTATGCGCGGCAAGACAGGCGTTCTCGTTCTGCGAGGGTGCCGATTAGTGCAAAGCTTGTGGCAAAGCTGATTGAAAAAGCAGGGGCTGATCGAGTATTGACCGTTGATTTGCATGCTGATCAGATTCAAGGTTTTTTTGATGTGCCTGTTGATAATGTCTATGCTTCGCCTATTTTGTTGGGTGATGTTTGGCGGCAACAGTACCAAGATTTAATTGTAGTGTCGCCCGATGTGGGTGGCGTAGTAAGGGCAAGGGCTTTGGCTAAGCGGCTGGGTGATGCGGATTTAGCGATCATTGATAAGCGCCGCCCCAAGGCAAATGTTTCTGAAATCATGCACATTATTGGTGATGTTAGTGGGCGCACCTGTGTTATGGTCGATGATTTGGTTGATACTGCTGGAACGTTGTGTCACGCCTCGGCGGCTTTGAAGAAACAAGGTGCCGTAAAAGTTGTTGCTTACTGTACGCATGCGGTCTTATCTGGTGCGGCTGTTGCAAATATAAATAATTCTGTGCTTGATGAGTTGGTGGTGACTGATACTATCCCATTGAGTGACGATGCGCTGATCTCAAATAAGATCAGGCAGCTGAGTGTGGCAGAAATGTTGGCTGAAACGATAAGGCGAATAGCGGCAAGTGAGTCGGTTAGTTCGCTTTACGTAGATTAATAATAGTTATTACACGCGTGCTTTAAGAGCGCCGAATTGGAGAAAAACATGTCTATCGCATTTGAATTTGTCGCTGAAAGTCGAGGGCAATCTGGTACGTCTGCGGCTCGAGTAGTTCGTCGGCAGGGTCGAGTGCCTGCGGTTGTGTATGGCGGACATGCGGATCCTGTGTCGGTGTCGTTAAGTCATAATGAAGTGTTAAAGCATCTGGCTAATGACGCTGTTTATGCGCATGTATTAGATTTAACTATTGACGGCAAGGTTGAAAAGGTTGTGTTGAAAGGTTTGCAGCGTCATCCTGCGAAGCCACAAATTTTGCACATGGACTTTATGCGTGTAAATATGCAGGAAGAGATAAGGGTGCATGTTCCTATACACTTTAAAGGTGCAACTGTCTGTGTCGGCGTTAAAGCGGGCGGGTTGTTGATGCCTTTGATGTCTGATGTAGAGGTTGTTTGCTTACCGAGTGCGTTGCCTGAGTTTATTGAAATTGACGTTACTGCTTTGGCTGTTGGTGATTCAGTGCATTTGCATGATTTAACGCCGCCAGCTGGTGTGCAGTTTGTTGCTTTATCGCATGCGCATGATGAAGAGCAAGATTTGGCGCTGGTTAGAATTGCAGCATCTTCTGTTACGCCTGCGGCTGGATAGTTAGTCGTAGCGGTATGATAAAGTTAATTGTTGGTCTGGGAAATCCGGGGCAGCAGTACGATAAGACTCGACATAATGCTGGATTTTGGTTTGTAGAGCGATTTGGCTCTGCATGGGTAACTGAAAAGAAGTTTAACGGCTGTGTTGCAAATGTCGAAATCGCAAGACAGAAAGTGCAATTACTTAAGCCTCTGACCTTTATGAATTTAAGTGGGCAGTCGGTTTCGGCGATTATGCGGTATTATCAGGTGAGTGCTGCTGAGTGCTTGGTTGTTCATGATGAGCTTGATTTTGAGCCTGGCGTGGTTAGGCTAAAGCAAGGTGGCGGGCATGCTGGGCATAATGGCTTGAGAAGTATTATTGCCAGCGTTGGAAGTAATGAATTTAATCGTTTGCGCATCGGTATAGGACGGCCGAGCGGTTCGCAGGCGGTGGCTGATTACGTGCTGGCAGCGCCGTCAAGAGAAGATTTTGGAAGGATTAATGCTGCTATTGATCACGTGTTTGAGCATTTAGAGGCATTGGTTACGAGCGATATTCAAGTGGTAATGCAAAAATTGCATGTGTAAGTTATTTAAAAGCATTTTAATTTTATTAATAATGCAGTATGTAGTTGACTAAACTTATTAATTAAGTGATAATTGTCGACTTTCAAGTTTCGGAGGGGTTCCCGGGCGGCCAAAGGGATCAGACTGTAAATCTGCCGGCTCTG